>DAITPE010000257.1:0-7981 GCA_036833775.1 Pyrinomonadaceae bacterium
CGTCGGTTTTGCCGTCGCCGTCGTAATCCGCCGCCACGGGTTTATCCGTCGCATTTCCCCAACCGATCGAAGAAAACGTATTGTTCGATGATTGAAGGATCAGCCAGTTACCGCCGCGGTAAACAGCAGGATCGGTCTTATTGTCGTTATCGTAATCTCCCGGCACGAGCGTATCGGTCGAAAGTCCCCAACTGACCGAGCCGAAGCCTGCGGTCGAACGCAGCAGATACCAGTTTCCATCACTCGGACGGAAGACCGAAACATCGGTTTTGCCGTCGCCGTCAAAGTCTGCACGAGCTTTTCCGCTCGGTACGACCGAACCGCAAGTGTAGCTGCCTTTGACGCTGACATTATCCACATACCAACCCGGATTCGCACCCGAACCGGCAGTATTGTCATCTGCACCGAAACGCCATTTCAATTGAACATTCTGACCTGCTGCCGAAGCCGGAAGCTGAACGGTTGTCGAAATATATCCGTTTGAAAGTCCGTTCCAAGAGTTACGGTTTGCAAGCGGATTATTCGTTCCTGCGCCGAGTGCGCCCGTGTAACCGTTTTCAACGAAACGACCGCCGGCATTAATAATGTCTTGGAATGCGCCGCCCGCGATGCTGATTTCGAGTGCGCCGCCGTCCCAACCCGGTTCGGTATCGAATTTATGACGGAATGTAACGGTTGCCGCCGCTGCCGTGATCGGCATCGAAGGCGATGTCAGATCGCTTCCGCCGCCGACGGTGGTCGGATTTGCCGCGAAAGCCGCATTCGGAGCCGAATCAGGCGTATTCGTGGTTGTCACGAAATTGATTCCGCTTTGAACCGGAGCAGCCGTCCAGCCTGCCGGAAACGCCGGAGCCGTAACGCTGTCGAAGTTTTCGGTAAATGTCGTGGTCGGTGCACCAATGATAATTTGACGCGTAAAGCTGGTTGCGCCGAGACTGCTGTTGACGTTGAATGTCAGATTCAGAACACTTCCGCAAGGAGTGTTTGCCGGAACCGTAAATGAAACGGGCTGGCTGATGGTTGTGCCGCTGTTGATCGTTCCGTAATTTGCCGATCCGCCGCCGACAACCGTCAAGGTCGTGCCGGTCGCCGCGGTTCCGGTATTGTTCGTCAAAGGAATCGTCAGCGTCAGATTTTCGCCCGGTTCGGGGAATCCGTTGTTGTTTCCGGCTGAATCCGAAACCGAGAAAGTCGGCGTTTGGAACAGATTCGGAAGGTCGAAACCGTCGGTTACGATCGTATTGTTTGCGCCTGTTCCGGCATTTGTGATCGAAGCCGAAAAGCCCATTCCGCGAAGTGCGAAACCGTTCCAACAATCTGCCACATCGTCTGCCGCTTCGGGAGCAAGTGAACTTGCCAAAGCCGCTGCAATGATCGAATCGCGTTCTTGCAGGATCGTCGGACCGAGCGGAGCGAGTTTCATTCCGTCTGTAACCAACTGCAAAGCTTTGCGGTTTCCGACAGCCCAACCCAAACGGGTAATGAATTTAGCACGAACTTCCCACAGAGCCGAGCTCCAAATTTCGCCGATGTTGTGAACTTGGTCGCAAGTCGTCACGCCGATCGGACCGCGTGCAAACGCAAAGTTCGTCGTTCCCATTTTCGCATTACAATCCGAATTGATGTAGCTGAATGTGAACGCGTTATGCGGTTTGTTGTTAGCACCGCCCGTGAATCCGATCGGTGATTTCGGATAACGGCGAATGCCGTAGTAATAGTTGTTCGTAAATCCGGCGGAAATGTTATATGTGTCATAACCTCCGGTCGTGTAAATTGCGTTGATCGGATCGCTCGCCTCGCTCAAAAGCGAATGTCCGTAAAAATCCGACCAGCCTTCGCCCATCCCGCGTGACATATTCGTCGAAAGTCCGCTTCCGTTTCCGTGCAGACGATTTGAAAGCCCGTGCGTGTGTTCGTGGATAACGACATCGGCATCGAGGTTTCCGTCAACGTCCGGGTTCGGACCTGTCCACACAAACATTTGCATACGTCCGCGACCGCCGTCAGCCGGAGTCGAGAAGTTTGCGTTGTTCGTTCCCGATGAATCTTGTCCTTCACCGCGCACACGGTCAGCACCGGAGCCGCCGCGACCGAAGTTGTCGTCTTGGAAGTTGCGGGCTTGTTCGGTGAAACCTAAACGATAAAGTTCATCGTGATACCAGTTGCAGATGTAGAAAAGCTGTGTCGAACTACCTTGCTGGAAATCGCTTCCCGGATAGGTTTGCGATGCCGGAACCGGAGCATCACCCGTTAAAGTATTCGGATTAAAAGGGTTGAAATTGTATGTAAAATTACGCGAAGCATTGACTGCCTCACTGTTCGTGTCAACTCCGTCAACACCGTCACGGTCAAGACCTGACTGAACAGCATTACCGTCTGTTTTTGTGCCGCCGTCGGTGATCCAGCCGTTGTTGTTGAATGTGTATGGAGCTTCGTTACCGATTCTGACAATGCTGGTACGTCCGATCGAAGCACCTTGCGCACCGTTCGGCGTGAGCGGTCCCGGCGTCAGCGGAAACGGGTTGTCGGCAACATTGATCATTGCGTTCGAGTTTGTGTAAACGCTGTAAGTTGCCGATTGCGTTTGGTCTTCGGTAATGTTTTTGCGCCACAGCATCGTGCCTGTTTCAGCATCGACGATGACGTAAAATGCGTTGACCGGCTGCCAGATCAGTACGCGCCAAGCCGGAACTGCAACGCCCGGTTCGGTCGGGAAATACATTTTTTCCGCCGTCGTTGCCGAATCGCCCGTTCCGAAAGTAACTTTCAGATCGTTTGAAGCCGCATCGTTGCGAACCAATTCAGCAGATTTGAATTCGTGATTGATTAACGTTCCAGCCGCTTTAACTGCATCGAACGGATTGCGGAAATCGCTCGAAAGCGAATCGTAATCGAGTCCGGGTGCAAGATTGTTGATGACGCGGATCATTTCACCGTTTTTGGTGAAACCTGCTTTGACTTCGCCGCGAAAAACGGGAACGCCGCCGATAAATTGCTCCAAATGAGCGAATGACAGATTGCCGTCGGGATTCGTGTAATCAGCCGTCACTTTCAGCGAATTTGCCTGCGCATCGTCAACGCCGATCAAAGCGTTGTTTTCTTTGACGAAATTGCGAAGCGTTTCGGCGCGGTTTCCGCCTGTTGCCGAAGTCAGAAAATTACGTCCTTTTGCAACATCCGGTGCGATCACTTCGGGCGTGCGTATGTCCGTATTATATTCGACTTTCAAAGTCGGAACACGTTGTTTCAAAGCGGTTTCGCCGCTCACGAAACTTTCGCGGACATCGGCAACTGCAACGGCATTTTTGCCTGCTTTCTGACGAAATCCTTCGATCTTTCCGTATGCGCTTTTATCGGCGCGAATATCGTAATTAGGTAAATCTTCATCGTGGCTTTCAGTGCGCGGATTAAGACCTTTGCCTTTTCCTTGACTGTTAGCTTCCGAGCGGAATTGCGACGGCAAAAAGATGAGTGCCGAGACCAATCCCAAAAAGACAAGACAAAACAGAAACGTGAACTTGGTTTCCGTTTTAGAACTTTTTTGCATTTATTAAGCCCTCCTACAAGCTTGGGAAAATTAGTTAGTTGATAGTTTATGACCCTTAAAATAAGGACGATAGGATAAAAGTTACCTTATATAAAATTGCGATATTATTTGCTTGTCAAGCATAGAAAAAAACGACAAAAAATTTCAGTTTCAGAAAGATTTCGGCTGGATAAAGTAATAAATTTGATACTTATTGAAAGTAACAAATTATTGTAAAAACCAAACCTGCTTTTTCTATTGAATTCATTTTGAATTAATTTACAGGATACATTGTTTCAATAAATATTTATTTGTGTCAATCAAAAAAGCGGGAAAACCTTTATAAAATCGGAAAAAAACTAAAGTGGAAGAAATTTTCGGAAGAAATGAAAAATCATCATTGCTTATCGCAGATCCGGATTTGCAGGGCAAATTATTGCCAATAATTTCATTTTATGTTTAGGCAGGCGGCAGCGACACCGCTTTCTCCTTATTATTCAATGATTGATGACTTCGAAAAATTCCAAAGTGAGAAAATCTCTCTGAAAAAAAAATCAAGGGCGGCAAAAGATTTGTTATAATTCTTCCGAACTCGCACACGATAAGCCGGCAAGGATTTTTGTAAATGCCGGTTTCGGTTTTGAGAATTTTGCATTTTCAGACATCAAACATAAAAATACCGCGATTGCGGTTATTCAAACTGCAAAGCGATTTATTCCGGTTTCTTTAGACCGATGACAGTCATTAAAGAGGGGAAAATGTTATTTAAAAGATCAAGATTCATTTCTATTTTTCTTTTCGTGCTGATAATTATCCTGTTTAACGGGAAAAATTATGCTCAGCTCGATCCTGGGTTCGGAACCAACGGCGTTGTCAATGCCGCACTCGGCAGCGAGGATGCAACGCTGGCAAGCTTTGTTTTACCCGACGGGAAAATTCTCGTTGTTGCGGTTGCTCTCGTCAATAATCAGCAGCAGACTTTTTTTATCAAATACAACAGCAACGGAACGATAGATAATGCTTACGGGACAAACGGGAGCGTTCAGATTACGATTCCTTACTTTGTTCCGACTTTAGGTAAAATCTATAGTGCCGCCAGACAGCCTGACGGTAAAATAGTGATCGTCGGATATGACCGCAGTTCCAATTATATCCCGCTCGTAGCGCGGTATAATGAAGACGGGACGCTCGATACTACTTTCGCGGGCGGCACCGGAATTTCCAGACCTGATCTGACATTTTTCGGGGATGACAAATTTTATTCGGTTCTGATTCAGCCGGACGGGAAAATCCTGATTGCCGGAGGAGCAAATCTCACCGACTCTACATATCCGAATTTTTGCCTGATGCGCTACCTTCCGAACGGCGTTGCCGATACGAGCTTCGGCGGCAGCGGAACAGGATTTATTGTCCATACTTCGATAAAATTTCCGTCGCTGATAGGAGGTGAATTTCTTTATTTGCAATCGGACGGTAAGATAATCGCGGGTAATCTGGGCGAAGAGGACGGTAGTCCGGATCGGAAAAAAGGTGCTCTTCGACGTTATAACGCGAATGGGACGATTGACACCGGTTTTACGGTTTCAACTTTTCCGGGATTTAACATCCTTCAATCCGTATTTGTCCAACCGGACGACAAAATCTTGGTCGGCACGCAATTTTCAAAGACGGACATTCTCGAAATAGTTCATACGGACAGCCGGATTGCCCGCTATAACGCGGACGGCACGGTTGATGCAGATTTCGGAAACGCCGGACAGATCACGCTTGATACGGCAAGTTACTCAGGCGATTTACCGAAAGGCTTTCAGATTATGCCGGACGGGCAAATTTTAGTCGCTCTCAGTGTTTCAATTCAGCCGAACCGCAGTATTTATCGTGGCAATTGGCTGGCTTTGGCACGTCTTTCGGCAAGCGGCACGATCAACGGTAAATTTCTCGTTGCCCCAACAGGCGATAATTTCATCACGAATATTACAAACCTGCCTGACGGCAAATTGTTGACGACGGTTAGAGGTAGAATCGGCATCACTGGTAGCGATGGTGTCAATCTTGCCCGTATGGTCGGCGTGCCGCTTCAAAATTATCTATTTCATGCCATTCCGTTTAATTTTACGCAAGAAGCAACCCAACTGGGAGTTTTTCGCCCGAGTACCAACCATTTTCATATTTCTCCACATGGTGAGTTATTTAATATACCCCTCGCGGCAGGTGATATTGTTGCAACGGCTGATTACATCAGCGACTTTAAAAGCGAGCTTGCTTTTTTCCGTCCTTCAACCGGAACGTGGCATATTGTCAGAAATGTTTTTGGATCAGGGACAAATGCTTTGACGGTTCGTTGGGGAATGAACGGCGACATCCCGGTTCCGGCAGATTACGACGGCGACGGAAAAGCGGACCCTGCGGTTTTCCGTCCTTCAGACGGCGTTTGGTATATCTATCATATTGCTGATGGTTCTTACACAATTGTACAGTGGGGAGCGAACGGCGATAAACCCGTGACGGGCGACTTTGACGGCGACGGCAGAGACGACATTGCCATCTGGAGACCGTCAACCGGCGATTGGTGGATTTTGCGCTCGTCCGACGGCGGTTATACGGCAGTTCATTTCGGGACGACGGGCGACATCCCCGTTCAGGAAGATTACGACGGTGACGGCAAATTCGACATTTCGGTTTATCGTCCTTCAAGCAGCTACTGGTATCGGCTGAACAGTTCGGATAACAGTTTCTTTGCTTTCCTGTTAGGACTTCCGGGTGACATCCCTGTTCCCGGTAAATACGACAACGACCCGAAATCGAATATCGCTGTTTGGCGACCTTCAAACGGCACTTGGTATATCCTGCATCCCGATTATACTACCGGGATTTCATTCGTTTTCGGAACGAACGGAGATATTCCGCTGCCGGGAAAATACTAATAAGTGAATTTCGTTACAATGCCGCTGGAAAAAATTCTTGAGTTATAAAGAGTGATCTTTAACTCAAGAATTTTTAGAATATACGGGTTTCTACTGAAATCAATAGTTTTTCTTCTCTTGGAACTTGTTTTATTTCTGAAACTCTTAAAAAATAATCTTGTGGAAGAAATTTTTGGAAAAAACGGACTCATCTCAAAACATCATAAAGAATACGAATTTCGCGCCGGGCAAGTAAAAATGGCGGAATCGGTTTTGCGTGCATTTGAAGAAAAAAAACACTTAATCGTCGAAGCCGGAACGGGAACGGGCAAAACGATGGCGTATCTTGTTCCCGCGATCGCTTACTCGCTTTCGACCAATAAACGCGTGATCATTTCGACGGGAACGAAAAATTTGCAGGAACAATTGATGGAAAAAGACATTCCGTTTCTGCAAAAAGTGATGCCGAAGAAATTTACTGCGGCGTATATGAAAGGTCGCTCGAATTACGGCTGTCTTTACCGCATCAAAAAAGCCGAAACGCAGCCGATTCTCGAAGGAATGGACGAACTCGATCATTTTGAAGAAGTCCGCCGTTGGGTCAGAGAAACCGAAACGGGCGACCGCGCCGAACTCGTTAATCTGCCCGAAAACATTTCGTTCTGGTCGCGCATCAATGCAAAATCGGAAACTTGTCTCGGTCAAAAATGTCCCGATTTCGAGCCGTGCTTTATCACGAAAATGCGTCAAAAAGCCGAAGACGCCGACATCGTGATCGTCAATCACCATCTGTTTTTTGCAGACTTGAACGTGCGCGGCAATCAATACGGCAAAGTTTTGCCCGATTACGGCGCGGTAATTTTTGATGAAGCGCACTTGATCGAAGACATCGCCGCCGATTATTTCGGCTTTCAGATTTCGAGTTTTCAATTGGACGAACTCGTCCGCGATGCCGACAAACTGCCGATCACGGACGCGATGGTCGTGCGCGATCTGACGAAACTATCGGCGAATATTATCGGTTTAGCCGATCAGTTTTGGACGCGATTTATTCAAACCCGAAACAATCAGGAAGGACGTTTTCCGCTGCTTCCGAATTCGTTCGCGCAAAAAATGAAAAGCGGCGAAATTCACGCAACGCCGCTCGGCGAAGCGTATTTCGCGCTCGACAATGCGCTCGAAAGATTGGAAAACGGCGTTGACGTTTACGCCGAAAAGATTCCCGAAGCCGAAAGTCTGCACAAACGCATTATGCAGACGCGTTTCGACCTCGATTTTATCTGCAAACAATCGGAAAAAAATTACGTTTACTGGCTCGAAAAACGCGGTCGCGGAATGTTTCTGCGCGCTTCGCCGATCGATGTTTCGTCGCTTTTGCAGGAAAAACTTTTCGAGAAAACCGAAACCGTCGTTTTGACCAGCGCGACGCTTTCGGCAAACGGAAAATTTGATTTCATCAAGGAAAGATTGGGGTTGGAGCCGAAAAAAACGGAATCCTTGGTTGCGCCGTCAGCCTTCGATTATCAAAAACAGGCGATCATTTACATTCCGA
>DAITPE010000258.1:0-7980 GCA_036833775.1 Pyrinomonadaceae bacterium
CGAAAACGAATCAGCCTTTTGAAGTTACGCTGATCGCCAATCATTTGAAATCTTTGCGCGGCTACAACGACGAAAAAGATGCGCCGTTCGTCCGTATGAAAAAGAAACTGCAAGCCGAATTTCTCGCAAAATTCATCAACGAACGTCAAAAAGCGAATCCGAACGAACGTATCGGTTTGCTCGGCGATTTCAACGCGTTTCAATTTAACGACGGAATTACCGACATCATCAACACGATCAAAGGAACTCCGGCGGCGAAAGATTCGGTGATGAATGCATCGGAAGATTTGGTAAACCCGGACTTTTTCAATCTCGTCGATTTTATCAAACAAAACGACCGTTATTCTTACAGCTTCGACGGAAACGCGCAGGTTCTCGATCATTTTCTCATCAACGAAGCCTTGAAAAAACACATCAACGGTTTCGGATTTGCGCGGCTGAATGCGGATTTCCCCGAAATTTACAGAAATGATGCTTCGCGTGTCGAAAGATTTTCCGATCATGATGCCGCCGTTGCATATTTTACTTTCGACGATCTGACGAAAGCGAAATAAATTTATTAGCCGCAAAAAGGCACAGAAATTGGACAAAAAAGAATTGCAATAAATCTTTTCTTTTTTGTCTTTTTTTGTGCCTTTTCGCGGCTAAATACTTTCCAAAATAATCTGCGCGACGGCGTGTTCGGTCGTGTGCGAGATTGAAAGATGAATTTTGTTTGCGCCCATATTTTCCATTAAATTTCGCGCTTCGCCTTTGACTTCAAAATTCGGAACGCCGAGTGCATCGTTCAAAATTTCCATATCCTGCCACGAAATTTTCCCGCGCCAGCCTGTTTTCAAAGCCTTCAAAAAAGCTTCTTTCGCCGCAAAACGCGCCGCAAAACTCTGCGCCGAAGCCGCACCTTTTTTCAGGCAATATTCGCGCTCTTTTTCCGTGTAAACGCGCTCGACAAAACGCGGCGTTCTTTCCACAGTTTCGCGGATGCGGTAAACTTCTACAATGTCTATGCCAATGGAAACGATCATTACTCAAAACTCGGAAGAACAAATTTTAGCAGATTCGGGATTTTTTTGGCGCGAAAAAGACGGCGTAAAAGTTCTCGTCTGCAAAGCTTTGGAAGAAAACGGTTTCGCGAACGGATTTTCGACGCGGCTCGGCGGCGTTTCGCCTTTTCCCGAAAACGATTTGAATTTAGCCGGATTCGATGAAGATTCCGCCGAAAATATTTACGAAAATCGCCGCCGTTTTTTGAAACTTTTCGGCGAAAAATATACTTTGACAAGCGCGTGGCAAGTTCACGGAAACGACGTAAAGATCCTCAAAACGCAGGAAGATGTCGAAAACACGGAAGAAAAATTCGACGCGCTCGTTTCAAATCTCGAAAATATTCTGGTCGGCGCGAAAACTGCCGATTGCGTTCCCGTTTTGATCGGTGATTTTCGGACAAAAGCCTTCGCCGCCGTTCACGCAGGCTGGCGCGGAACTCTTCAAACGATCGTCGTCGAAGCGATTGAAACGATGCAGAAAACTTTCGGAACTGATTCAAAAGATTTGATTTGCGCGATAGGTCCGGCGGCGGGTTGTGAAAATTACGAAGTCGGTCAAGATGTAATTTCGGCGTTTGAGGAAAAGTTTTCCACAGGTGGAAAACTTTTTACACCGACGCGTGAAAACCACGCTTTGATCGATCTTTTCACGGCGAACAAAGACCAGCTTTTAAGCTGCGGCGTAAAAGAAGAAAACATTTTCACCGCGCCTTTCTGCACGATGGAACGCACCGATCTGTTTTTTTCATACCGCAAAGAAAAGAAAACCAACGGAAAAACAGGACGTTTGATGTCGGTAATTGGAATTATTTGAATAAGAGAGGAAAAGGAGAAGAGGAAATATTAATTTCATTCATTTTTCGGCGAACGAAATTTCTCTCCTCTTCTCCTTTTCTCTTGTCTCCTTTTCTCAATTAACCTTCGCCGTCAGCGTAACTTCTTTAGACTTCGGCGGATAACAAACTTCATCGGTGCAAGCTTGATATTTAACCGTGGCGCGAACTTTGATCGAATTTCCTTTAAAATTCGCCGGAACGGTCACGGTAAAAGGAAACGAAACGCGTCCTTCGTAAACATTGATCGCATTTTCCGAAAATCCGAATTTACGATTTTTCCCGCGCGGATACGTCACGCCGCCGACCTTTGCGCCTGTCCCGCTCAAACTAACCGTCGTCGGAATCTGATATTCATTTCCCGGTCGATTCGAATTAACATGCAAATTGCCCGGAATCGTTAAAACTATCGTTCCGCGAGTCGCTTTTCCGCGTGTGACAGTTCCGTTTCCGATCGAACCCGAAACGCTTTGCGCGTTCGTATTGACAGCATTTGCGGCTAAAAACAACAAACCGACACATAAAACGAAGATATATTTTTTCATAATTTCCCAATTTTCAAATTTATTTTATCTTAAAACTCTCAAATGTTTCCGCGATTCTTTCCGCGTAATCTTCTTTATTTTCCTGCAAAGTCTTGAATTCCAATTCGTAAATTTTATTATTTTTTGAAATGAATTTGTGATCTTTTTCAAGATAAACTTTTTCTTCCGAATTTTCCGTTTTCAACAAAAATGCGCCGTTTCCGTTTTTTTCCGAAACAACTTTTTCAGCCAAACTTTTAAGATTTTTAACGATCTCTTTCAAATTTACCGATTCGTAAACACGAATTCTGATTTCCGAATGACGAAATTTTGCCGAATCTTCGACGCCGTAATCTTTTGAATACGCGTAAAAAGCCAAACCTTCTTTCGCATCGATCGGATTTAAAAATCCTTCGGGTTTAACGAGCGCAAACTCAGGCGCATCAATAGTTTCGCGCAAATATGCATCTGCCGCGCTTTTCTTTATTCTGGTTGAAACGTATGCCATCAAAGCAACGATGGCAATACCGACGAAAAGAATTTCCATAAGAATTTATATCCACAGATGAACACAGATAAATGAAAAATAGATTTACTCTGAAAAGTCACAAATTGATTTTTTCATCTAAAATTATCAAAAAAATCTGTGTATATCTGTGTTCATCTGTGGACAATATTTTACCGCCCGATTTGTATTAAATTCGGCTCAGATTTTGCCGCGAGCTGACCGCAAGCGGCGTAAATATCGCGTCCGCGCGGCGTTCGCAAATATGCGTCAACCCCTTTAGATTCCAATATTTGCTTAAAACGCTCGATCTGTTCACGGCTCGACGGACGATATTCGAGCGGTTCGGCGGAATTATGCGCGATCAGATTTATTTTTACGCGCGTCAGACCGTGTTTGTTTAATAAATTCGCCAATTTCCGCGCGTGTTCGTCTGTATCGTTTACACCGCCGAGCAGAACATATTCAAACGTAAATCTCTCACCGCGTTTCAATGATTTTTCAAATTCTTTTGCCGCCGCGAAAAGTTCTTCGATGTTCCAACGCTTGTTGATCGGCATCAATTTGTCGCGCAATTCGTCGTTCGGCGCAGAAAGCGAAATTGCCAGATGCGGACGTTTTTCGAGTTTTGAAAATTCGTAAATCTTCGGCACGATTCCCGCGGTTGAGATCGTCACGCGATTCGGCACGATAAAAAGCCCGTCTTCTTCGCTCATTATGCTTAACGCTTTGATCAGATTTTCAAAATTCAAAAACGGTTCGCCCGCGCCCATTCCGACGAGATTTGTGCCGTGTGGAGTTTCCGCGCCAACACCGTAAACGTCATTCAACACAATAATTATCTGCTCTACAATTTCGCCCGCCGTCAAATTTCTTAAAAGTCCGAGCTTCGCCGTCAAACAAAAATCGCATTTCAGCGGACAGCCCGATTGCGACGAAAAACAGATCGTGTCGCGTGATTCGGTCGGAATAAAAACTGTTTCAACCGGAAGATCGTCGTGCGTTTTCATCAAAAAACGTCGCGTTCCGTCAACCGAAACATAGCGCGATTCGACTTTCAAAGTCGAAACATTTGCCGCTTCGTTCAGCTTTTCGCGCAAAGTTTTCGGCAGATCGGTCATTTCATCGAAAGACAGCAAACGGCGTTCGTGCAAACCTTTAAAGATTTGTTTCGCACGATATTTCGGTTCGCCGATCGTTTCGACAAATTCGGCAAGCTCGTCTTTCGTAAATTCTGTCAGGTGAAGTTTTTCACTCATTGTAACAGTAAAATTTTATCCACAGATAAACACGGATTCACACAGATTCACACAGATTCAAAAAAGATAGTTTTTATTTCAAAAACCAATAATTTATCAAAAAAATCCGTGTCCATCCGTGTTTATCTGTGGATAATTTCTCTTATATTTCCTTTTCCAGCCCACAGACTGATTTTATTTTAACGTAATTTACGCCCAAAACGCACAAACGCTTTTCCCGAAAGTTGTGCTAAAATCGTCCAAAGTCCCTAATTTAAAGTATTTATGAATAACAAAACTCTTATCGGCGGCGCAATCGCTTTAGGCATTATCGTTTTGATATTGATTTTGTGTTTTTGGGTTGGCAAGAAAACGATCAACGTCTTTCGCGAGCCAGATAACACTAATATTACACAGCCGAACGGACAGCCCCCAAATGCGTCGAATTTACCGCAAAATGACGCGCAAGCGCAAAAAACCTACCTCGCGCTCGGAAATCCGTCAAATGCAAGCACGTCCGATCCGAATAATTATATGCTCGTCAATAATTATATGGTGATTTCTTACAGCCGCGATCGCGGAATTCCGAATTGGGTTGCGTGGCGCGTTTCAAAAGCCGATCTGGGACAGCTCGACCGTGAAGATTCTTTTCGTCCCGACGACCGTTTGCCGAAAAATTGGACGCGCATCACGCCGACCGATTACACGGGAAGCGGTTTCGATCGCGGACACGTCTGCCCGAACGCTGACCGTTATTCAAGCCGCGAAGCCGCTGATTCGACATTTGTGATGACGAATATGACACCGCAAACAGGCGATCTGAATCGCGGACCTTGGCAAAAACTCGAAGCTTATTTGCGAACTTTGGTCACACGCGGAAGCGACGTTTACATTTACGCGGGTGTTTACGGCGAAAAAGGAAAGATCAAGAAAAAAGTGACGATTCCGACCAACAGTTGGAAAATCGCCGTCGCTGTTCCTGCAGGTTCCGATATTTTATCCGCTAATGAAAAAACACGCGTGATCGCCGTCGATATGCCGAATGTGAAAGGAATTTTGAATTCCGATTGGCAAACTTACCGCACGACCGTAAATCAAATTGAACAAAATACGGGTTACAAATTCTTTTCGACGCTGCCGCCGAATGTGCAGAGTGCTTTGAAATCGAAAACCGACAATATAAATAATTAAGTATGAACGAATTAGGGCGAAAAACTTTTTTCTGGTATCGCGTTTATTGCGCAGTTTTGGCGGTTTTATATCTTCTGGTCATCGGTTTTGGAACTTTTTTGGCAGTATTTCAACCCCAAACTCCTGACTACAACCAAAACGAATTGTTGATAATGGGAATTATTTACGCACTTCTCGGCGCGGTTTTCTTTCTCGTTTTTGTTGTTGCGCTTTTTCTCCCGCCAAAACCTTACAACTGGATCGTCGGCATCATAATGATGGCGATCGGGATGACGAGCTGCTGTTTCGTGCCTTTTGTGATTCCGCTTTTTATTTATTGGTTAAAACCTGAAACCCAAGCGTTTTTCGGACGTAAATAAGAAATTATGAAAAAATTTCTTGTTCTGCTTGTCGTTACTTTTGCACTTTCAATAAACACAATGGCGCAAACCAAAGAAGCCAACCCGGCTGACGTTGCCTCGCCTGATGCAATTATCAAAGCCGTTTACGACGTGATTTCGGGTGACGCCGGAAAACCGCGTGATTGGGAAAGATTCCGTTCGCTTTTCTACAAAGATGCACGATTGATTCCTTCGGGCAAAAATCCGAAAACAGGCGTGATCGGTGCAACCACGCTCTCTCCCGAAGATTACATCAAACGCGCCGCTCCGGTCATGGACAAAGACGGCTTTTTTGAAAAGGAAGTCGCTAATCGGAAAGAGATTTACGGCAACATCGCGCACGTTTTTTCGACTTACGAATCTTTCCGAAAATCCGACGAAAAGAAGCCTTTTATGCGCGGAATCAATAGTTTTCAGCTTCTCAACGACGGCAAACGCTGGTGGATTTTGACGATCTTTTGGGAAGCCGAAACGCCCGAAAATCCGATTCCGAAAAAATATCTGAAGAGTAAGAACTAAGATTTTGCCTGCGAAATAAACGAAAGAAACGAAATTAAGAAATAAATCTAAAACATATTTTTATTTATTTCTTTTTCGATATTTTCGTTCTTTTCGCAGGCAATTTATCTTTTCACTTGACACACGAACTTAACACTGTTATTTTATATTCGTGGCAAGAAACCGATTACAAAGCGACAAGGAAAATCTGCGGCAGGAAATAATGGACGCGGCGCGCGATCTTTTTATCGCCGAAGGTTATGAAAGCGTTTCGATGCGTAAAATCGCGGCGAAGATCGGTTATTCGGCAACGACGATCTATCTTTATTTCAAAGATAAAAACGATCTTTTGAATAGTCTTTGCGAACAGACGTTTATGCGTCTGGCGCAAAATATCAACGCGATTTATCATCTTTCGGACAATCCGCTCGAAAAATTACGCAGCGGAATGCGTGAATATATCTATTTCGGACTGAAAAATCCGAATCAATATACGCTCGTTTTTATCACGCCTTTACCGCGCGATTACGAGCCGACCGAGATAAACACGGGCGAAGATGCTTTCGATACTCTACGCCAAGTCGTAAACGAATGTGTTTCCGCTAATTTATTGAAAAATAACAATGTAGAGCTTCTCAGTCAAACGATTTGGGCAGGGCTTCACGGCTTGACTTCGCTTTTGATTCAGCATTCCGGCTTTGAATTTGTCGAACGCGAATTATTGATAAACAGCTTGATAGATACGATCATCGGAGGTATTAAAGCCTAAAAAAATTTTAACTTTTACTTAACATCGTTAAGTTACATTCTGAAAAATCGAGGTAATTATGTCAAAGAAAATTTTATTGATCTTAGGTCATCCGAATAAAGAAACTTTTTGCGGAAGTTTATTGGAAAGCTATAAAAAAGGCGCGTTGAAAGCGGGCGCGGAAATTAAAGAAATTTTTATCGGCGATTTGAATTTCGATCCGATTCTGCATCGCGGTTATAAAGAAATTCAGGAATTGGAACCCGATCTTGTTAAAGCGCAGGAACTTATCAAATGGGCTGAACATCTCGTTTTCGTTTACCCGACGTGGTGGGCGACGATGCCTGCGCTTTTGAAAGGATTTTTCGATCGTGTTTTTCTTCCCGGTTTTGCCTTTAAATATCGTGAAAATTCGCCGTATTGGGATAAATATTTGACGGGAAAATCGGCGCGCGTGATCACGACGATGGACGCGCCGGCTTGGTATAACTTTTTGGTTTACAGCAACGCCGGACAAAAGGCTCTGAAACGCGGAACGCTTCAGTTTTGCGGCATCAAACCTGTCAAAGTAACGACGATCGGCGGCGTTAAAGCAATGAAAAAAGAGCAATTAACAAATTGGCTGACAAAAGTCGAAAAACTCGGAGAAAGTTTGAGTTAGAGGAAAAATTATGACGGCAGACAAAATATTTTCGATCGCAAATCTGGTCGCGCTTTTGAGTTGGATAGTTTTGTTAGTTGCGCCGCGTTGGAAAATAACGCAGAAAATCATTCTTTCGGGCGCAATTCCGCTTCTGCTTTCGGTCGCTTATTTCTTTTTGATCGTTTTATTTTTCGGCAAATCCGAAGGCGGTTTCGATTCGCTTGCAAACGTGATGAAACTTTTTACAAACGAATGGGCGGCACTCGCGGGCTGGATTCATTATCTGGCGTTCGATCTTTTCGTCGGCGTTTGGGAAGTGAAAGACGCACAAAGCCGAAATATTTCGCATTGGCTTGTAATTCCGTGTTTGATTT
>DAITPE010000259.1:0-7962 GCA_036833775.1 Pyrinomonadaceae bacterium
GAGAAAGTTCTCAGTTAATTACTTTTAATTATAGGGGCAATTCAAAAGTTTGGAAATGTGAAATCAGTTGGAAAAAACTTTTCTTCACTGTTAGTCGTTGGACTGTTGCATCTGGAAAAGAATGGGATGTGAAATCAGCATTATCTTTATCGATTCTTAAGAATTTTGAAGAAACCCCTGACTTTAATGAACTGTGTAATGAAATGGAAACTAGTGTTCTTAAAAAAAGTGAGTTTAGAATTTCAGAAAAAAGTTTTGAAATGATAAGAAATCAGTTATTGGCACTTGATTTAATTGAAATCAAGAGCAGTACTTACGAAAAAGCTTCGATATTTGGACAAGGCAATCAAACAGATATTTTAAGAATCTGGGAATTATCAAAAAAAGGCAAAATTATTTATTTAGACCAAATTGCTATTAAAAATAAAGATAAATGAAACTCTTAATTGCAAACGGACACTTGATCGACCCGAACGAAGGACAAAACAGCGGCAAAAATTTATTGATCGAAGACGGAATCGTCAAGGCTTGGCTCGGCGCGAACGAGTCTGCGCCTGAAGATGCGGAAGTTTTCGACGCTTCGGGGATGATCGTCGCGCCCGGTTTTATTGATCTGCACGTTCATCTTCGTGAGCCGGGACAGGAACATAAGGAAACCATCGCAACGGGCTGTGCGGCGGCGGTCGCGGGCGGTTGGACAAGCGTTTGCCCGATGCCGAACACGAATCCCGTCAACGACAGCGCGGCGTTTACGCGCTATATGATCGAACAGGCGGAACGCGCAGGTTTGGCGAATATTTTTCCCGTTGGCGCGATCACAAAATCTTCGGGCGGTTCGGAATTAGCCGAAATGGGCGAAATGAAAGCGGCGGGCGCGGTCGCCGTTTCGGATGACGGACGACCTGTGCCGAATGCGGGAATGATGCGCCGCGCGCTCGAATACGCGAAGGATTTCGATTTGCCCGTTGTCGATCATTGCGAAGATAAATCTTTGTCGTCGGGCGGTGTGATGCACGAAGGCAAGATTTCCCTGCTGCTCGGTTTGAAAGGAATGCCCGCGCTGGCAGAAGATTTGGACGCGGTGCGCGATATTTATCTGGCAAAGGAAACGGGCGCACATATTCACATCGCGCATATTTCGACGAAAGGCGCGCTCGAAGCCGTCCGACGTGCAAAAGCCGAAGGCATCAACGTCACCTGCGAAGTCACGCCGCATCATTTCACGCTGACCGATAAAGCCGTCGAAGGCTATGACACGAACACGAAAATGTCGCCGCCTTTGCGAAGCGAAGAACACTTGGAAGCGATCTTGGAAGGCATCAAAGACGGCACGATCGACGCGATCGCAACCGATCACGCGCCGCATCACGCCGACGAAAAAGCGTTGGAATACGACCGCGCACCGATGGGCATTACTGGACTCGAAACCGCGCTCGGCTTGGCGTTTAACGAATTGGTTCACAAAGGAATCATCGATCTCGTTCAGCTTGTAAAACTTTGCTCGTCAAATCCCGCGAAGATTTTCAACATCCCGAATCGAGGCACGTTAAAGGTCGGTTCGGTCGCCGATATTACGATTCTCGATCCCGATCTGGTTTGGACTTACAAAAACTCGGAATCAAGATCGAAATCAAAAAATTCGCCGTTTGATAATTGGCAATTCACAGGCGCGGCAGTCGCGACGATCGCCGGCGGTAAGATAGTTTATAGAAGATAGTTTTTAACCGCGAAACACGCGAAAAACGCGAAATAAAAACAACTAAATATTAAAATTGAAGGAATTGAATAATTTTATCCTTTCTTTTTCGCGTCCTTTCGCGTTTTTCGCGGTTAAATTTTCTTAATTTCAATTCGTGCAAACTAACCAAATGAGTGAAAACAAAACAGCATCGATCGAAGAAATTCGCGCACACTTTCCGGCTTTGAATCGCGTTTACAACGGATTTCCCGTTGCATATTTCGACGGTCCGGGCGGGACGCAAGTTCCACTTTCGGTGGTCGAAGCGATGAACGATTATCTTTTTAATCACAACGCAAATTCGCATTGGGCGTATCCGACAAGCGCGGAAACGGACGAAATAGTTTTGAACTCGCGCCGCGCTTTGGCAGATTTTTTGAATTGTTCGGCTGACGAAATCGCGTTCGGGCAAAATATGACTTCGCTGACGTTTCATCTCGCTCGTGCACTCGGCAGAGATTTTTCGGCGGGCGACGAAATTATCGTGACCGAACTCGATCATCACGCGAATGTCGATACTTGGCGAAGTTTGGAAAAAGATCGTGGCGTGAAGATTCGCGTTGTGCCGTTGGATATTGAAAGCGGAAATTTGGATTTTTCCGCGCTTGAAAATCTTTTGAATCCGAAAACAAAACTGCTCGCGATCGGCGCGGCTTCAAATGCGGTCGGAACGATTTCCGACGTAAAAACCGCTTGCCGTTTGGCGAAAGAAAACAACACTTTGAGCTTTGTCGATGCGGTTCATTACGCGGCGCATAATCTGGTTGACGTGAAAGATTTCGGCTGTGATTTTCTCGCTTGCTCGGCGTATAAATTTTACGGTCCGCACATCGGAATTTTATTTGGACGCAAGGAAATCATGGAAAAGACGGATTTTCCGAAGCTTCGTCCCGCGCCGAATTATTCGCCCGAACGCGCCGAAACCGGAACGCAAAGCCACGAATCGATCGCGGGAGCAGGCGCAGCGGTAGAATTTCTGGCTTCACTTTCCGCAGGTGAAACGCGGCGCGAAAAATTGCAAAGTTCTTTCGCTTCGATTCATTCGCGCAAAAAAGAACTTTTCAAAACTTTGTGGAACGGTTTGGAAAAAATCGAAGGCGTAAAACTTTTCGGAAAAAATCCCGAAGCCAAACGAACGCCGACGATCGCTTTTACGGTCAAAGGATTTAATGCTAAAACGGTTACCGAAAAGCTTGCGGCGCAAGGAGTTTTCACTTCCCACGGCGATTTTTACGCGACGACCGTCGTCGAAAAATTAGGCTTGCAAAACGAAGGTTTGGTTCGCGCCGGAATCGCTTGTTACACGAATTCAGATGAGATCGAAAGATTGATCGAAGGCGTTCAAAGTTTATAAAATCTGTGGATTTAGAGGATTTTTTACAATTAACCACAGATAAACACGGATAGACACAGATTGAGTTGAAAGATTAATTTGGTAATTTAACGAATCAAAATATCTGTGTGAATCTGAGTTAATCTGTGGTTAAATTTTGTCTTATGTTACCTATTAAACCCGCGTTCAATTAATTTCCGAACCAAAAACTGACTTTTCCGCCGTTGTCGCCGCTGACGAGAGTTTTTCCGTCGTCGATGAATTTCAGATAATTTATCTGTTTACGGCTGCCCGTAAATGCCAAAACCTGTTCGCCGGTTTCCGTGTTCCACAGACGAATTACGCCGACATCGCTTGCGGTTGCGAGCCGTTTTCCGTCGGACGTGAAAGCAACAGCGTAAATTCCCGCGCTCATTCCCGAAAACTCGTGAATCTGTTTTTTGTCGGAAACATTCCAAATACGAACTTTATCGTCCGCGCCGACCGCCGCGACCGTTTTTCCGTCGGGTGAAAACGTGACTTTGTAAAGCGGTTTCGTATTTCCCGTCAAAACGGCGATTTCCGCACCGTTTTCGGCGTTGAAAAGTTTGACCAATTTATCGTTCGATCCTGTCGCAAACAATTTTCCGTCGGGCGAAAATGCAACGGTTTTTACAATGTCGGCGGCGGCTTTGATTGAATAAATTTCTTTGCCCGAATCCGTTTCAAAATATTTCAGCATTCCGTCTTCAGTTCCCGCCAAATATTCCGCACCGTCCGGCGTAAATGCAAAGGAATAAATGTTTTTATCGGCAACCTTTATGCGCCGAAATTCGTTTCCGTTTTCCGAATTAAAGATCGAGATAAATCCGTCTCGCTCGCCAAAACCGACCAACTTTTTATCCGGCGAATAACTCACCATATACGGGCTGATCTTAGTTTTCGACGACCAAATTTTCTTCTTTTTTTCAAAATCCCAACCGTTCGCGTCCTGTTCGTTCAGATTCCAGGCAAAGCCTTTATTGTCTTTGTTTGAAACTGTCAAAATCGGAGAATTCGTTAAGATCGAATTGTTATTCGAAACCTTTTCCGTGTCCCAAAAATTGAGATTGAAATCCGCCGAAGCGGTCGCCATTTTTTTCCAATCGGGCGAAAAAACTACTTCGTGAACACCCGAAAAATGTCCGCGCAGTTCGTTGACAACTTCGCCCGTTGCAACGTCAACGAATTTGACTGTTCTATCTCCGCTTCCTGTAACCAGAATTTTGCCGTCAGCCGAAAAAGCGAGCGATTTTACATTCGCCTGATGAATCGGCAAAACCTTTAAAACTTCAAATGTATCGACATCGACAAAAACGACATCGCCGTTAAATGTGCCGATCGCCAGCGTTTTTTCGAGCGGCGAAAAAACCACTTTCCAGCCGTTCAACTGCGCGTTTTTTTCTTGATAGTAACCGTTGTCGGCTTGTTTTTTGAGCCACGTTTTCGTGTCGTAAAAAGCGAGCGTTTCAAAACCCAGAACCGCCAATTTGTCGCCGTTTTTTGAAAATTGAACGTCGGTCAGTTCAACGCCTTTTTCTGGCGTTGAAAACGAAAAGCGATGAAGTTCGGTGAAATTTTGTGCATCCCAAATCACCAAATCGCCGTCCATACTTCCCGTCGCAAGAAATTTCCCGTCGGGCGAAATATCGACGGCGCGGATTCTTTTTGTGTGACCTTTGATCGTTTTAATTTCTTTGGCGGTCGCGGTTTCGTAGATTTTCACCATCGGCGCGGAATTTGAACTGCTCGCAACCGCAAAGCTTTTGCCGTCAGGGAAAAAAGCAATTTTCCACGCGCCTTTCTGTTCTTCGGTTTGCTTCATTTCGCCGGTTTCGACATTCCAGATGCGGACGAAATTATCATTGCAAGCCGTCACGATAAACTTTCCGTCGGGCGAAAATTCCGCGTTCCAAACTTCGTCAGCGTGACGAAATGTGCCGATCTTCGTTGGCGGTTCGAGCAAATTTTTCAAAAAATACCATTCAAAACCGCGCAAATCATCTTCGCCGTCGGCAGGTTCGTATTTTTCGACGAGTTCTTTCAAACGATTCAAATTTGCGTGTTCGTATTCGTTTGCGGCAAGAATCATTTCCGCCGAATAAGCCGCGCGCCGATTTTCTCGCGCCAAAAATTGTTCATTGCGAAACTGCCATGCGAAAGTTATGAGCCAACCGATGACTAAAAACGAAACGAGCAGCGCGACCGCCGATTCGATTCGGTGACGTTGGATGTATTTTTTGAAACTGTAGAAATTTGTCTGCGGACGCACCGAGATCGGCAGATTTTCGAGATAATTATTGACATCCGCGCTCAATTCGGAAACGGTTTGATAGCGTTCGGAAACGTCTTTGCACAATGCGTTCAAGACGATCAAATCCAATTCCGAATCTGAAATTTGGATTTTGGAATCTGAAATCGCCGAAGGCGCAACAGGTTCTTTCGTTTTGATAATATCGAGGATTTCATTGAGCGATTTGTCTTTGAAATAATGCGGACGTTTTCCCGTCAAAAGCTCGTAAAGAATCACGCCTAAAGAATAAACGTCGGACGCAACCGTAATATTTTCACCGTTTATCTGTTCAGGCGAAGCATATTCGAGCGTCAAAGCGTTGCCGTCGAAAGTCTTATTTTCGGTGAAATTTATGCCTTCCGCGTCCAATAATTTTGCAATTCCGAAATCGAGCAGTTTAACTTTGCCGTTTTTCGTGACCAAAATATTGTTCGGTTTCAGATCGCGGTGAACGATCAGATTTTGATGCGCGAACGAAACTGTGTGGCAAACGTCTTGAAAAAGTTTTAGTTTTTGGGTTTCGTTTAAGTTGTTTTCGACGCAAAATTCATTAAGCGGCAAACCGTCAACGTATTCCATCACGATGTATGGTTTTTCGCCTTCGGTCGTGCCGCCGTCGAGAATTTGCGCGATGTTCGGATGTTCGAGCCGCGCCAAGATTTGCCGTTCGCGTTTGAAATTTTCGGCTGAAGCTTTACGGTTTTCAAACGGCGGAATAATTTTTACCGCGACTTCTTTTTCAAAATCATCAATGCGCGAAGCGAGATAAACCGCACTCATTCCGCCCGTTCCGATCAATTTTTTCAAACTATACGCGCCGATCTTTTTGCCGATAAATTCGTCCGCTTGCGGTTCGATAAAATATTTGACGGGCGTAAATTCGGTCTTTTCGATAAAATCGTCGGATTCATTGAGCGACGAAAGCAGCTTTAAAACTTCACGTTTCAACTCCGCATCATCGCGGCAAAGTTCGTCAAGAATCCGTTCGCGCTCGACGATCGTTACTTCGAGAACTTCATCTAAAATCGAATCAATTTGTTTGAAACGCTCTTGGTTCATTTGATTTTTGCGGGAGACACGGAAAACACGAAATAGAACATATTTATTAGATTTTTTGCCTTTGTTTCAAGATTGCTTTTCTGCATCCAAAAACTTTTGATACTTCTTCGCAAATTCTAAGGAAGTTTCTTTTCGTTCATAATCAGGAATCCTTTCAGCGAACCAATCATAATTCAACGGCAAATCTTCCGTTTCCTCAATCAATAATGCCGCTTTCGTCAGCCATTCCTGCTCTTTACAGTAGAAAATTAAACTATCTGAAATTAGTTGATATTTGTTGTCATAAATTGAAGAAATAACCGAACCAACTTGCGTAAAACAGCCTCCAGCCCAGTAATCAGGTTTGTCATTTTCCCAAATAACCATTCCGATTGTCATATTTAACAAACCAATAAGTTTGCTGATTACATCTTGTGAATAATAATCACCTTTCTTTTTGAAATTCTTTTGGATTTTTAGCCCCATTTGAAACCAATCTTCATGATTTAAGCTACTTTTATTTGATAGATAATTCCATAATTCATCCAGCAAAAACCTGAAGTTCGTTTTTTCCCCAAGAAACATTTCATAAAATTTAATGGCTTCACGATATGCTCTTTCCGAGCTGAGAATAGCCATGGTTAATTGTTTTTTGTATGAAATTCTTTTGAAATATTCTTTCTTTTCGTCAAAAGAGAAATACATAAAATTTCTATGAAATTGGCAGATTCTGATCAAATATTATCTTTTTGACTCAATTCGCTGTAAAGCCACGCTTTTGCTTTGAGCCATTCGCGTTTGATGGTGATTTCGGAAACGCCGAGAACTTCGGCGGTTTCGAGCGCGGAAAGTCCGCCGAAATAGCGGAGTTCGACCAACTTGCTTTTGCGTTCGTCGAATTTTGCCAAGCGCGTTAAGGCTTCGTCGAGCGCGAGAATTTTCTCATCTGGTTCGGGCGTAAACAGCGCAACATCTTCGAGACTTACTTTTTCCGCGCCGCTGCCGCGTTTTTGATAATTTTTCGTCCTTGCGTAATCGACCAACAGATTTCGCATCACGCGCGAAGCGACGGCGAAAAAATGCGTTCGGTCTTGCCAATCGTTTTCGTTTTGATTGAGCAACTTTAAATACGCTTCGTTAATGATCTCGGTCGTTTGCAGTGTGTGTTCGCCGCGTTCTTTGGCGCGGTAACGTCGGGCGATCTTGCGCAGTTCGTCATAAACGACAGGTAAAATTTCGTCCAGCGCCGACGCATTTCCATTGCGCCAATCTTGCAGATATTGGGTAATTTGTGTTGATTCAGTTGCCATTCAGGGTTTTCGACTTTTTCCAGATTCTAACATAAAGCAACGCCTTTGACGCATTTTTCGGCGATGCTTTTGCACTTATTTTTTTCTTTTTTATTTTGATACCGATTTTCAAAATTTATCGCTTTCGTAAATAGGAATTTTTATGAAAACCAAAATTTTGCTTTTAAACATCGCCATTTTGCTTTTTTTCTTTTCGGCAGTTCGCGCCGCAGACGTTAAGGATTTATTTTTG
>DAITPE010000260.1:0-7957 GCA_036833775.1 Pyrinomonadaceae bacterium
AAATAATACTCACGCAAAGGCGCAAAGTTCGCAAAGTTTTATTCTCGGCTTTTGATTTAAATATTTAATCGGCTTCTAAAATCTTTTGTAAATCTTCTTCGGTCAAAGTGTAAGTTTCGTTGCAAAAACCGCACGTCATCGATGCGCCTTTGTCTTGTTCGAGCATCGAACGGACTTCCGTTTTGCCGAGCGAAGCAATTAATTGAACGGCGCGTTCGTAAGAACAGTTACATTCAAATTTCACGTCTTTTTCGCCTAAAATTTCGTAATCGATTAATCCTAAAGCCATTTTCAAAAGGTCTTCGGGTGTCGCGCCTTCACGAATCGAATCGGTCAATTTCGGCATATGCAGAATCGTGTCTTCGATCATCACGGCGATATTTTCGTCCGAACTCGGCAGCATTTGGATCATTACGCCGCCCGCGCAAGTCACGTAAGGTTCTTCCGCTTGAAGCTGGATCGCGAGCAAAACCGCCGACGGAATTTGTTCGGATTTGAGCAGATAATTTGCAAAATCTTCGCCGATCTCGCCCGATTTTATCGGCACTGAACCGACATAAGGTTCGGGACGAAAACCGACGTTGAATCCGGCTTCGCGGATCACGTAAAACATTCCTTTGCCGATAATGCCGGGAACGTCGAAATTTCCGTCGGCGCGCAGCGGCAATTCGGCGACCGGATTTTTGACGTAACCGCGCACTTTGCCGTCGCCGATCGCTTCGGCGATAATTCCTTCGACCAAACCTTCGGATTCGATTTTCACGGTCAAGCGGTCAAAATCCTTCAGACTCGAACTTAAAAGCAATGTTCCCGTTAAAGTGCGACCCAAAGCGGCGGTCACTGTCGGCGACGTTTGGTGTCTGCGAACGGCTTCGCGTACCGTATCTGTTGTAATTGCCGCCATTACGCGCACCGTTGCGTTGGCGGCGAGTCCGTGAATCAGTTTGTCCATAAATAACAGTTTCGGAAATTCGGACAGCGAAAGTCAAATTTCACTAAGGTTAAGTTGAGTCAAAAAAATATTTCAAACGCAAAACCTAAGAAATTACATTAACTTACGCTCTATTTGGTTTAGATTTTTAAGATGAACACAATATATTGTGTATTTTACTATTGACAAGCGGATTCGAGTTCGGGTATATTTCAATTCGCTTGAGAAAAAATCAATGCTTCCGAAATTTCTCGGGCAAATCTTAAGGGATCACTACACCCGCATTTCAAAATGCAATATCAAGAGAGTAAAATTTAACTAAATCGGAGAATTGTGTCTTTTTAGACATTTATAATTTGGAGAACGAGAAAAATATGAGTACAGTCTTTGAGCCTGTCGTGTCGGGCGAGTTTGTCGCAAAAAACGGAAAAACCAACGGAAACGGAAATGGAAACGGCGTCGGAGCAGCGCGTAAACGCGAGATCAAACCGATCGGTTTGAACGGTCAAAAGGTCGTCAGCAAGCGTTATTCGCTGAAAGATATTAACGGCGAACCGCTCGAAACTTGGGCGGACATCGTGCGCCGCGTCGTCGGTCACGTCTCGAAAGCCGAGATCGATCCCGTGAAGCGCGATTATTTTTACGATTCGATGATGGAAGTTATGCTCAACCGCGAATTCGTGCCGAATACGCCGTGTCTCGTCAATGCAGGCAAACCGAAAGGACAGCTTGCCGCTTGTTTCGTGCTGAACGTTCCCGATTCGATCAGCGGCATTATGGAACATGCGCAAAACGTCGCGATCATTCACCAGACCGGCGGCGGAACGGGAATGACCTACGAATTTCTGCGTCCGGCAGGCGCGATGGTCAATTCGACGCGCGGCGTTGCTTCGGGTCCGGTTTCCTTTATGAACATCGTCAACGGCACGACCGAAGTCGTCAAGCAGGGCGGCGTTCGGCGCGGTGCGAATATGGGCATTTTGAGCATCAAACACCCGGACGTTCTCCGTTTCATTCACGCGAAAAATGACCAGCATTCTCTAACGAACTTCAATATTTCCGTAACCGTTACCGACAAATTTATGGAAGCAGTCGATAACAAAGAATGGTTTCAGACCGATTTCGACGGCGAAGCGTGGAATCAAAACATTTTCGATCCCGTGACGGGCGCAGATTATGCCGTTTACCGTCGTCCGAACGGCGAAACCGTTACTTTTGCGGACAAATTAGCTTTTGAAACTGCCGATCTTTCAGACTGCACGATCGAAAATCCGCCGAGCGCAGGTTTAGTTTACGCGCCGGACATCTGGAATCGCGTGATCGCTTCGGCGCATAAATACGCCGAACCGGGTATCATTTTTATCGACCAAGTTAATCGTCATAATCATATGATGAATTCGATGGGACCGATTCACGCCTGCAATCCGTGCGGCGAGCAGATGCTTCATTTCAACAATTCCTGCAACTTGGGTTCGATCGACGTTGCGAAATTCTACAAAAAGGTCGGCGACGGCACGAATGCCGACGAATGTATCGATTGGGCAAGACTCGCCCGTGCGACGCATCTTTGCACGCAATTTTTGGATAACGTCGTTGACGCGGGACATTTTCCGCTTCCCGAAATCGACGATGTTGTAAAAAGAACGCGTCCCGTCGGCTTGGGAATTATGGGCTTTGCCGATCTTTGTTTGGCTTTGAAAGTCACCTACGGTTACGACGATTCGATCGAACTGATGGAAAAAGTGATGGGCTTTATCCGCCGCGAATCTTGGATGGCTTCGCTTCGTTTGGGCGCAGAAAAAGGCGTTTTCCCCGAATTTGAAGCGAACCGCGATGCTTATTCGAAATTCCTTTACGAAGAGATCGGCGTTCCGAAGGATATGCCGCTCACGCCGCGCAATTATGAAGTTACGACGATCGCGCCGACCGGAACGATCTCGCTCGTTGCCGAAACTTCTTCGGGCATCGAACCGAATTTTTCGTGGGCATATGTCCGCCGCGACACGCTTGGCGAACGTCATTACGTTCACACATTAGCGGCGCAGGCTCTCGGCATCGACGTCGATCAATCGGACGAAGAATCGATCAAAACGGCGGCGAATTACGTTGTCGAACACATGGCTGAGCTTCCTTCTTATTTCATTTCGGCGATGGATATTACGTCACATCAGCACGTCAAAGTTTTGGCGGCGGCGCAGAAACACGTTGATAATTCGATCTCGAAAACCTGCAACGGCGCAAACGACGACACGGTTGAATCCGTCGATCAGCTTTATCGAATGGCAAAAGACCTCGGCTGTAAAGCGGTCAGCTATTACCGCGACGGTTCGCGCGAAGGTCAGGTTTTGACCTCGATGAAAGCAGAGAAGAAAGAAGAGGAGAAAAAAGAAGAAGCGACTTTGGAAACGGCTGAAAAGGCTGAAATCCAAAATTCGCAATCCAAAATCCAAAATCTGCACATCGAGCGTCCGCGCGAGCTTCAAGGTTCGACTTGGCGTATTCCGTTTGACGGCGTAAATCTTTACGTGACGGTCAATCACAACGGCGAACAGGTGCTCGAAGTTTTCGCAACGGGACCGATCTCGGAAGGTGTCGGACTTCTCGCTTCAAGAATGCTTCGCGGCGGTTTCCAAGTCAAAGAAGTTGCACGCAGTTTGAACAAAGTGACGGGAACACACGCGGTTTGGTTTAACGAAAGACTTTTGACATCGCCCGAACAAGCGATCGCCGAATGTCTGCTTTTGATCGACCGCCGTTTGAAAAATCTGCCAGCTTCGGAACGCGCAATGGCGAAAGCCGCAACGGTTCAAGCCGCGCCAACGGCAGAAGTGACGGCGTATTCGGAATCGAAAATGTCGAGTATGATCGGCGAATGTCCCGAATGCAAAGGACAGCTCGAACACGCTTCGGGCTGCGATTTCTGCCGCGACTGCGGTTATTCGAAATGTAAATAACGGATAACGGATAACTGATAACTGATAACGGAAAGCAGGCGTTGAAGGTAAAACTTCGCGCCTGCTTTTCTTTTTGCGCGGTTCATAAAAAGATTGCGCGCCTCGTAAAAAGATTGCGCACCTCGTAAAAAGATTGCGCGGTTCATAAAAAGATCGTGACAACTCTCAAAAAGATTGCGCGGTTCGCAAAAAGATGCTGACAACTCGTAAAAAGATCGTGCGGTTCATAAAAAGATGCTGACTATTCATAAAAAGGTCGTGCGCTTCGCAAAAAGTTTGCGAGATTGGCAAAAAGACTGCGAGACTCACGAAAAGTTTGCGAGATTCATAAAAAGGTTGTGGAGGTTCGTAAAAAGGTTGTGGAGGTTCGTAAAAAGGTTGCGAGATTGATAAAAAGGTTGTGAATCTTCATTTCAAGATTGTGAATCTTCATTTCGAGGTTGTGAATCTTCATTTCGAGATTATAAGAGTTTCGACGGATTTGCCGAATTACTTTTCAAACTATCACGGCAATTCTTTTGTGCATCTCAGAAACGATTGATTTCAAACATTTTTCAGAATCGAAACTTTTTCGTAAAATCAAACCAATGAGCAAATCGAGCAGACAATCGCGCACCGCCGTTTTTATAATTTCGGCAATCGTTTTTTTAGGCATCAATTTCGGAACTTCGGCGCAGGAAGATTCAAAACGTAACCGCGTGATCGTCGGCGCGACTCCGACACCGAAACCGACCGCAACGCCGAAAACAACGCCGACTCCAATTTCCGCGCCGTCGCCGAAGCCGACCGCAACGCCTTTGCCGACCCCGATTCCGCAAACGATTCAGACGCTCGAAAGTTTGCAAACGAAAATCAGGCTCGTGCTTTCGCGTCCCGAACTTCGGCGCGGAACTGTTGCGGTGAAAATCGCGTCGCTCAATTCGGGAAAAGTTTTGTTTGAAGACAGCGCGGAAAAATACGTGATGCCTGCTTCTAATATGAAAAGTTTTACGGTCGCGACCGCGATGGAAAAACTGACACCGAATTTCCGTTTCGTGACGAGCGTTTTCGCGAACGCGATGCCCGACGAAACCGGCACGATCAAAGGCGATCTGACCATTTTCGGGCGCGGCGACATTTCGTTTTCGACCGCATTTTACGAAGGCGATTATTATAAAGGATTGGACGCGCTCGCCGATAAAATCGTGCAGTCGGGCGTGAAAAAGGTTGAAGGAAATCTCATCGGCGACGAAAGCTATTTTTCGGGAAGCGCGATTCCGTCGGGCTGGGAATGGGACGATCTGCAATGGTATTACGGCGCGGAAGTTTCCGCTTTGCCGCTCAACGACAATGCGCTCGATCTTTCCGTGAAACCTGCGTCGTCCGCCGGTTCATTGTGTTTGGTTCAGCTTCAACCGCTCAATTCCGTTTACCGTGTCGCCAATAATTGCCGCACGGTTTCGGCAAACGGCAAACGCGATCTGAACGTGAAAAAGGATTTGGATCAGAACGTCTTGGAAGTTTACGGAACTTTGCCCGTCGGCGATAAAGGATTTTCAAATTATCTGACCGTTTCGCATCCTTCAGAACTTTTCGTGTCGCTTTTGAAGCAAAGATTACAGCAAAAAGGCGTGACAATTACGGGACAAACACGCACGATCGGCACGAAAGAAAAATCTTTAATGACGGCAACTTCGACCGTTGCGCCCGTCGAAATCACAAAACTCGAATCGTTCCCGTTCAGTTTAATTGCCGCGAAAACGATGAAACCGAGCCAGAATCTTTACACCGAAACGATTCTTTGGACGCTCGGCGAGGAAATGAACAAAAACGCCGCGCCGAACAATTCGATCAGCGCGGACAAAGGTTTGACGGTCGTCAAAAACTTTCTGCAACAGATCGGCATTCCCGAAGGCGGCATCGTCCAATACGACGGCAGCGGTCTGTCGCGCCACAATCTCGTCACGGCGGACGCGCTCGTCAGACTTTATACATACATGGGAAAACAGAGCAGGTTTTCGATGGATTGGCGAAACAGTTTAACGATCGCCGGAGTTGACGGAACGCTGAAAAACCGTTTCGTCGGCACGTCGGGCGCAGGCAACGTGCGCGGAAAAACCGGAACGATCGACCAAGTTTCCGCGCTTTCCGGCTATGTCACGACCGCGGCGGGCGAACAATTGGTTTTCTCCGTCATCGTCAACGGCGTTCCGAATTCGCGCACACGCACCGCGACGATCGATGAAATAGTGCTGAATCTCGTCAATTTCAACGGCAAAGTCGATTAAGAAATTTGCCTGCGAAAGAAACGAAAAAAGCGAAAAAAAGAAGAGATTTGAAATATAATCTCTTCTTTTTTATTTTCTGTTTTGTTTTCATTTCGCGCTTTTTCGCGTTTATTCGCAGGCAAATCTTCTGTTCAAAACATAAAAAGCGGAAAGTCGATCAACTCAAACTTTCCGCTTTCAAATTCTTGGTTAGATTTTAATTTACCAACGATCGCCGCCGCGTCCGCCGCCGCCTCCACCGCGATTTCCACCGCCGCCGCCGTAACCGCCGCGTCCGCCGCCGCCTCCGCGATTTCCGCCGCCACCGCCATAGCCGCCGCGTCCGCCGCCGCCGCGATTTCCGCCTCCGCCGCTATCGCGTGCTTCGTTGACGACCATATTGCGACCGTCGTATTCCGCGCCGTTAAATTGCGCGATCGCATTGTTTGCATCACTTTCAGAGGTCATTTCGACGAATCCGAAACCGCGTGAGCGTCCGGTTTCACGATCGAAAACGACGTTTGCCGATTCGACCGCGCCGGCTTGGGCAAAATATTCCTGTAAATCTTCGCTCGTAACGCGAAATGATAAATTTCCGACGTATAATTTTGTACTCATTTTCCTTAATTTATTTTTAATGTTCCTAGAGAAGCAGAAAGGCAGGCAAACGTAGGAAGAAATTAGATAAAAACTCCCAAATTACAACAGCAGCGCACCCGACTCAAAAAAATAAAATGCTTCAAAATCCACTAACCAAACTCTCGAACCGAACCAAAGCCGCCGCTAACTGATCTTTATACGGACGCATCTAACGAGATACTTTGAGAGCCAAAAACAGTTGTAAGTATGCCCGTATTTTTATTTGTTGGCAAGTTTTTTTTTTCGGAAGGAATTAAATTGTCTATAAAATGTATTAAGTAAATATAATTAGCCGATTTTTTGCATCTAAACGATATATTTTGTCGAATATATTCTGCAAGGGAAAATTATGCTTAAAAATACTGAAATTACTGCGTTTACGATCTATCCTTTTTCAAATGATTCGACCGTCGTCAAAACGGTCGAAAAGGCAGCCGAAGCGCGTTTGCCGACCGAATTCGGCGAATTTCGCATCGCGGGTTACAGGTCTTTGACAAGCAATGAAGAATTCGTCTGCGTTTACAAAGGCGATCTGAAAGAAAACGCGGCGATTCCCGTCCGCATTCATTCGCAATGCTTAACGGGCGACGTTTTTCATTCGATCAAATGCGATTGCGGTCCGCAATTACAACGCGCCTTGGAAACCATCGAAAAAGAAGGTCGCGGCGTGATCGTTTACCAACAACAGGAAGGTCGAGGAATCGGAATCATCAATAAAATCCGCGCTTACGCACTGCAAGACGAAGGCGCAGACACGATCGAAGCGAATTTGCGTCTGGGTTTGGACGTTGACGCGCGCGAATATCATCAATGCGTCGAAATTTTAAGAGATTTGGGCGTCCGCAAAGTCAAAGCAATGTCCAACAATCCCGAAAAACTCCAAGCAATGCGCGACGGCGGTCTGGAAATCGCCGAACGCGTTCCGATCGAATTCAAACCGTCAAAAGATACCGAAAAATATCTGAGCGTGAAAAAATTTCAAATGGGACATTTATTGAATTTGGTCAGTTAATTTTTTTGCCTGCGAAATAAACGAAAAGAGTTGGTTAATTGTAAATAGTTAATAGTTAATTGATTGCGTTTTCTGCAATTAACAATTTACGATTAACCATTAACTATTTTTCGTTCCTTTCGTTTATTTCGCAGGCAATCTTCTTTATTCTTCCTTCAAAGCATTCAAAATCTTA
>DAITPE010000261.1:0-7908 GCA_036833775.1 Pyrinomonadaceae bacterium
GAAAGATCGTGACGGGAAAATCTTTTTTCAATTCTTCGGTTTCGAGTTCCGCCAAATATTTCGTTTCTTCGTAGTAATTACGAAATCCGGCATCGTGTTCGAGTTCATTTTCGAGAATTTTTCCCGTCCGTTTTCCGGCGACGTAACAAGTCGAGACGTAATTATAACGCCGTAAATTCGGCAGATTTTTGACTAATTCATTGACATTTCGTGTGCCTTCGACGTTGACGAGAAACGCCAAATCTTTATCGACCGCGAGATCGTAAATTGCCGCGAGATGAAAAACTTCGGTCGTTTCGCGACGCACGATTTCCAGATCGTTTTCCGAAATTCCGAGATTTTCGAGCGTAATATCGCCTTCGATCAGCGCAAAATTTTCGAGCGGCGTTTGCGTATTTTCAGCGATCGTTTCAACCGTTTTTTTTGCTTTTTCAACAAAACTTTTCTGCACGAGCAAAAAAAACTGCGTGTCTGCATTTGCCAGCCGCGCAACCAATCTTTCGGCAATAAATCCGGGAAAACCTGTCAGGAAAATCGTTTCGTTAAAACTCATTCTTAAATTATAAATGAATGACTATTCATTTTAAAAGACGAATCAACGCTAAGTTTCCCAAGCGTTGATTTTCGTAAATTATTCAATTACTAAAGTTTTACGTCTTTTTTCGCTTCTTTCGGGCTGTTCGGTTTGGCAAAGACCGAATCGGAAATATTTTTGTCGTATTCGATCGATTCGTAATTGACGCGCGAAGAAGGTTTGCCGTTTGAAAAACGATCGATAATAAAAGGCGTTTTGATTCCCTGCACTTCGATAAACTGCGCGTAACGGTCTTCTTCGGTCGTTTCTTCGCCGTCTGGATTCGTCATTTTATAGATCGCTTTAACGGGGAAACCTTCGTCGGAAAACTCGAATTCGACCGTCAAACCGTCGGGATAAACGAGTTTGACGGCATCGTTGCGTTTTCCGAGCGTCGCCTGACGTTTGCCGATATATGTCAAAACGCCGTCTTTACGCCAATTTCCGCGCAAAAGATTATCAAGACTGACGCGAATTCCGCGTTTGAAATTCGCAACCTGCACAGGCGTTTGCTCTTTTATCATTTCCGCGTCGCCGTCAAAAATCCAGCCCGTTTCGCCGACATTCGTTTGCACGGTTTTCGAGCCGCTGCCTTTAAATTCGGTGCGTTCTTTGTCGGGAAAAACAATCACATCGGTAAAAGATTGAAACGAGATCACGCCGCCTTCGCGCAAAACGCTGAATTTTCCGCGACCGATCTGCGATTTAACATTTAAATATTTCTCGCCGCCGAGATTTTGAACGGCTTTTTTTATAATTGCTTCGGCTTTTTCATCCGCTTTTTGAGTTTGTGAAAATGCAATCGCTGAAAATACAAAAAATAATAGGCAAAGTTTTATTGACTGAAAGAAAATAGAGTTGAAATTTTTCATAATAAAAAAAGGCTTCGGTGAAATTTTACACCAAAGCCTTTGATACGAAAAGTAAATTTCGAGTTGTATTTGCCTAGTTCAAACTAAAAGCATCGACCGGTCTGACGACAACTTCGCCGTCTTCAGCGTCAACGATAAAGCGCATTGCCGCTTTCCATTGATTCGTGATCGGAAGTTTTACTTTCTGATCGATCGTGCGTTTCAAGAAACGCGCACCGTAAGCCGGACTGTAGCCTTTCTCGGTCAGAACGTTCAAAGCGTTTTCGGTGATTTCGACCGATTTGCCCTGCCGTTCCATATTGCGTTTTACTTTTGCCAAGTAAAGTTTCGCAATTTCGCGGACTTCATCCATTACGAGCGGTGAAAAAACGACGATCTCATCGATGCGGTTTCTGAATTCGGGCGAAAATCTAGTTTCAGCTGCTTTCATTACATCGCCTTTGATCTCTTTCATCTCGCCGCGTGATTTCATTCCGAAGCCGAGCGGTTTTTCGTATTTTTTGAAGTTTTCCGAACCCAGATTCGAGGTCATAATGACGATCGCGTCCGAAAGATAAACCTTCTTGCCGCGTCCGTCCGTCAGCCAACCTTCGTCAAAGGCTTGCAGGAAAATATTCATCAGATACGGATTAGCTTTTTCGACTTCATCAAGAAGCAAAACCGTGTAGGGATTTTCCCGAAGCTGTTCGGTCAAAATTCCGCCGCGTTCACTTCCGACGATTCCGCGCGGCATCCCGATCAATTTTTCGATGCCGACCGTGCCTTCGCCGTATTCGCTCATATCGATGCGAATCATTTTTTCTTCGTCGCCGAACATAAATTCCGCAACCGCTTTCGCAAGCTCGGTTTTACCAACGCCCGTCGGTCCGAGGAAAAGCAGAACACCGTCGGGCGCGTAATGATTTTCTTTCAAAGGACCTTTGTTCAAGCGAAGTCTTTCCGCCACGGCGCGAACCGCTTCTTTTTGACCGATAACACGATTTGCCAACGCCTCTTCCATCACTGAAAAACGGTCGGAAGTGTCGCGGTAGATCATATCCTGCGGAATGCGCGATTCCTGCGAAATAACCTGAATAATATGTTCGGGTTTAACGACCATCGATGAAGGTTCGTTGATTTCAACCTTGACCGAAGCCGTGTCGAGCCAACCGATCGCTTTATCAGGCAAATGCAGATTACGAATGTATTTCGGCGACATTTCGAGTGCCGTGTTGATTGCTTCGTCGGAAATCGTGACCGAATAATTTTTCTCCAAACGCGGTCTTAAACCGAGCAGGATTTCACGCGTTTCGGCAATCGAAGGTTCATCAACTTTGACTAAACGAAAACGTCGTGCAAGTGCTTCGTCTTCGCCGATATATTCTTTGTATTCGGTCAAAGTGGTTGCGCCGATGATTCTGAGTTCGCCGCGAGCAAGCGACGCTTTGAACATATTTGCGGCATCCGAACTCGTTCCCATCGCCGCGCCTGCGCCGATGATCGTATGTGCTTCGTCAATGAAAAGAATGATGTTTTCCTTTTCCTTAACCTCGTCGATAATGCCTTTGATGCGTTCTTCAAACATTCCGCGCAGCATCGTTCCGGCAACGAGTCCGCCCATTTGAAGCTGAACGATATGCGCGTCGCGCAATCTTGCCGGAACTTTTTCCGGTTCGAGTTCGATCAATCTTGCAAGTCCTTCGACCACCGCCGTTTTGCCGACACCGGGTTCACCGACGAGCATCGGCGAATTCGAGCGTTCGCGGTGCGAAAGAATTTCGATCATTTGCAGAATTTCCTTTTCGCGTCCGATCGTCGGCGGAATCTTGTCCTGCCGCGCCAATTTATTCATCGAAACGCCGAAATGCTTCAAAAATGAAGGCAATTCGTATTTTTGGCGAACTCTTTCTTCTTCTTTTTCGCGTTTGCGAATGCGTGTGCGCGCCGTCTGCCCGACTTCTTCGGCAGGAACGCCCAAGTTTTGCAGAACTTCGTTTAAAATACTGCGTTCATCGTTGGAAAGCACGTAGAAAATATCACTTCCTTCGATCACGCGGCGACCTTGCGAACGCGCTCTGTCCATCGCTTTTTTGAAAACTTCCGTTGTTTCCGGCGCGATCTTGAAACCTTTTCCGAGATGCTGACGACCATTATCTAAACGCTTTTCGATCAACAATTTGACCGAACGCGGATCGACTGCCAAATCGCGCATCGTTTCATTGAAAAGATCGGTTTCTTCGCCCGTCAAGGCGTAAAGAATATGCTCGACCGCGACATAATTTTGATCACGACGCTTTGATTCGTCCAAAGCAACTTCCAAAACACGCCGTCCGCTATCGCTGAATTTATCTTTATATGCGTCAATGTCTGCCATAATTTTTTCTCAAATAAAATATACTGCTTTGATGCCGAAAACCGGAATTTCTCTGCCTTAACATAATATCATTTTGAAAACGCTAAAGGTGAAAAAATTTATCCGAGATTAGTCAATATAATCTTTTAATTTTCAACTTTATTCTCAAACCTAATTTAGAATTCCGGCTTTCGTCGGAAATATTTTTCCGATTTAAACCTAAAACTTTTTGTCTTTCCGCAATAAAAACGCATTGCCGAGGAACGATGAAAACTGCTGAAGATACGAAAACGATTTCCGCAGTCGTTATGAAACTGCTTTATTTACAAGAATTTTGGAATAACTCTCCGATTCCTGCAAAAACTTATCGGCAATTTTCAATGCATCCATAAATTTTTTCGCTTGCCGCTGATAAACAGTTTCAATCGGCAAGCGGAAAAGACAAATTTTTTGAGCATCAGTTTTCGGATTAAATTCGCTTCTTAAAAACAAGCAAATCATCCAAAAACTGATGCTCAAAACAATTTCTTAATGCTAACTTTCTTCAACTTCGTTTTCGTCGAAACTTTTAAGTTCAACGCGGTCATAGATTTCCGCCACGCTCAATTCGCAATCGATCGAATCGATTCGTAAAACATCGGAAATTTCGCTCAAACTTCGATAAAGCCAATTTCCGTCCGTTTGTTTGCTGAAATGTTCGACAAAACAATAATCCTGCGCGATCAAAATATAATCGGTCAGCGTTTCGTTTCCCATTCGATAGCGCAAAAATTTCGTGGCGCGATCGTAATCAGCGGTCGAAGGCGAAAGAACTTCAAAGATAACTTTCGGATTCGTCAAAACGTCTTTTTTCGTGTCATGAAACTGCGGTTCGCCGCAAACGATCATCAAATCTGGATACGAAAACAAGCTCGCCGTCGAAGTCCGCACTTTCATATTCGGCGACAAGGCTTCACAAGATTTTCCTTTCAGTTTATTTCCCGCTTCACGCGCCAAATTTACGCAAACTCGACTGTGCGAAAGACTTTCCCCAGCCATCGCATAAATTTCGCCGTCAATAAATTCGTGACGTGAATCGCTTTCACGCTCAAAGTTCAAATATTCTTCAGGCGTGAATTTTGTCTGAGTTTTCAGCTTTGCCAAACCCATAAACTATTTATTCACCGGCACTTTGAACTTTTCCGCGTCCGACTTGAACGCGAGCAGGTCGCAGCAATCTTTCGCCGAATTTGTAACCGCGCGAAAATTCGCCGACGATCTTGCCGTCGTTTTCCGCGTCGGTTTCGACCATTTCAACTGCTTCGTGAAATTCGGGATTAAAATCCGCGCCGACCGCAACGATCGGTTCGACACCGACGTTCATCAAAGCCTGTTCAAACGAACGTGCCGTTCCTTTCACGCCCGTCAAAAGATGTTCGAACGAAGAATCGGTTTCGCTCGCTTTGACCGCCAAATTCAAATTGTCCAAAACCGGAAGCAGCGTCATCACAAAATTTGCCTGACCTTGTTTGGCGCGTTCTTCGAGTGTTTTCATCAAACGCTGGCGCATTTCGGCGGTTTCTTTTTCAAGCGAATTTTTAACTTCTTCAAACTTTGCCTGCACACCGACGAGCTTTGCTTCGGCGGCTTCGCGGCGCGCCGTTTCATCTTTGAGTTTGTTTTCCAGTTCCGTTTCGCGCATCGATTTGACAGGCTGTTTCGGCGTTTCTTCTTCCATGTTCACTCTTTCGCCTTCTGAGTTAAATTTGCGTTTGTCGAAAACGGGAATCTTCTCGCCGTTTTCATCTAAAATATCTTCTAAAATATCTTCGTTATTAATCTCTTCGTTCATTTTCTTTTTACTAAACCAGCTCATAAATTTTGATAAATAGATTGCACCTTTCAGTCTAACAAACCATTTATCTTTTAGAAAGATTCACCACAGAGACACGGAGTCACCGAGAAAATAAATATTCACGTTTTAAAAAACTCTGTGTCTCCGTGTCTCTGTGGTTCAAATAATCTAAGCCGAAGCAGTTGCAACTTCGGGCGTGAATTTCAACTTGCCTTCGTCCGCCGTCACGCGAATGATCGAACCGCTGCGGATTTCGCCGTTGAGCAATTTGATCGCCAGCGGATTTTGCACGAGCGTCTGAATCGCACGTTTCAAAGGTCTTGCGCCGAATGTCGGATCGTAGCCTTCATTCGCGAGCAATTCTTTCGCCGATTCTTCCAAAATTATCGAAATTCCGCGTTCCGCCAAATTCGCACGAAGTTTTTCAAGCTGAACTTCGATGATCTTTTCGATCTCGGATTTATCTAATTGCCCGAAAATTACGATGTCGTCGATGCGGTTCAAAAATTCCGGCTTGAAATGCGATCGCAAAACGCCGAAAACGATGTCTTTGATCGGTGTATCGACCAACGAATTCGCATTCATAATTTCGCGCGAACCAAGGTTAGAAGTCATAATCAAAACCGTATTTTTGAAATCGACAACGCGTCCTTTCGAATCCGTCAAACGACCGTCGTCCAAAATCTGCAAAAGCACGTTGAAAACATCAGGATGCGCTTTTTCGATTTCGTCAAACAAAACGACCGAATAAGGACGGCGGCGAACGGCTTCCGTCAATTGTCCGCCTTCGTCGTATCCGACATATCCCGGCGGCGCGCCAATCATTCTGGCAACGGCGTGTTTTTCCATATATTCCGACATATCGAGCCGCACCATCGCGCGTTCGTCGTCGAACATAAATTCCGCTAAAGCCTTTGCCGTCTCGGTTTTACCGACGCCGGTCGGACCTAAGAAAATAAACGAACCGATCGGACGATTCGGGTCTTGAAGTCCGGCACGAGCGCGGCGAACCGCATTTGCAACCGCTTCCAAAGCTTCGTCCTGACCGATCACGCGATTGCGAAGATTGTCTTCCATTTTGACAAGCTTCTGCATTTCGCCTTCGAGCATTTTGGAAACCGGAACGCCCGTCCATTTTGCGACAACTTCGGCGATGTCTTCTTCCGTAACTTCTTCCTTCAAGAAAACGCCGTCTTTTTGTAAATCGGCAAGTCTCGCTTGTTCATCGGCAATTTGTTTTTCGAGCGTCGGAATCGTGCCGTAACGAAGCTCGGCGGCTTTTTGCAAATCGCCCGCGTTTTGTGCGCGGTCGAGTTCGATGCGGGCTTGTTCAAGCTGTTCTTTGCCGCCGCGCATTTTCTCGATCTCGTCTTTTTCCGACTGCCATTTCGCCTTCATTCCGCCCGATTTTTCCTTCAGATCGGCGATGCGTTTTTCGATGTCTTCGAGCCGCGCTTTTGCTTTTTCGTCGGTTTCGCGCGAAAGTGCTTGTTTTTCAATTTCAAGCTGTAAAATTTCGCGCTCCAAAACGTCGATTTCGACCGGCAGCGAATCGATTTCGATACGCATTTTCGACGCGGCTTCGTCGATCAAATCGATTGCTTTGTCAGGCAGGAATCTGTCCGTAATATAACGATTTGAAAGAGTTGCCGCCGCGACGATCGCCGAATCGGTGATTCTGACTCCGTGATGAACTTCGTATCTTTCTTTTAATCCGCGCAAAATTGCGATCGTATCTTCGACGTTCGGTTCGCCGACGTAAACCTGCTGAAAACGGCGTTCCAAAGCTTTGTCTTTTTCGATATATTTCTGATATTCGTTCAAAGTCGTCGCGCCGACGCAACGCAGAATTCCGCGTGCGAGCGCAGGTTTCAACATATTCGACGCATCGATCGCGCCTTCCGACGCGCCTGCGCCGACCAATGTATGAAGCTCGTCGATGAACAAAATTATTTGCCCGTCCGATTTTTCGATTTCTTTCAAAACCGCTTTCAGACGGTCTTCAAATTCGCCGCGATATTTTGCGCCCGCGAGCATCGCGCCGAGATCGAGCGAAACGAGTTTTTTGTTTTTAAGACTTTCCGGCACATCGCCAGAAATGATTCTTTGCGCCAAACCTTCGACGATCGCCGTTTTACCAACGCCGGGTTCGCCGATCAAAACCGGATTATTTTTCGTGCGGCGCGACAAAACCTGCACCGTTCGGCGAATTTCGTCGTCGCGTCCGATGACCGGATCGAGTTTTCCTTTTCGCGCACGTTCCGTCAGATCGAGCGCATATTTTTCCAAAGCCTGA
>DAITPE010000262.1:0-7890 GCA_036833775.1 Pyrinomonadaceae bacterium
ATTAGCAATGCGTTCGAGGATTTTATTTGTTTTCTTCTGTTCATCGACAATCGGACGCGCAATGGGATTGCTCGTTTTAGTCAATTCGTCGCCCATTCCCGGAAAGACTGTATCGATAATATTTTTCGTAATATTCGACAAAATATTTCGTTGGATAGCTTTCGCCGGTTCGATGATGAAAGACAGAAATCCTTTGGTTTTTTCATTCAAGCGGTCGAGAGCTTTTCCGGCTTGATCGGCAACTGCTTCATACGTTCCGATAATCCCGTCTGCAATGGCTTCATTAAGCGTTTTTTGTTGAGCAAGATGTTCGTAAACACGCGCACGAATTTGATTGTTAGAAATTTCCATCGACTTGGACATTTCCAATTCGGCGCGATTAATCGCAATGACGGCATCGAGTTCACGGTTTCTTAGAGAAACGACATCTTGAAGATAAGCAAGCTGAATCTTCAGATCGTCATTTACACCTTGATTTGCCAACTCATCCTGCAAGTCGGTGATTTGTCTTTCGAGTGAATATTTTTCACGCGAAGCTGCAAGGTTGCGACGTTCGTTCACAAACTCGGCATTTGCGTTTTGCGCTCTCAAAACTCCAAGATCACGCTCGATGTCGCCAATCTCACGAACTTGAGCATTGCGCTGTTTTTCAAACTCGACCGAGGTTTCGATGGCAATATTTCTTTTTGCCAATAAAGCGGCTTCGACTTGTGTTTCGGTCAATTGCTCTTGAAGTCCGAGACGATAATCTTCAGCACGAATATTGATCTCATCGGCAAGGTAAAGACGACGTTCATCCAAATCCTTGTGACGTTTGTTCAGATCGAGCGAATCGCGCAGATCGGAGAATCTTTGATCGCGCTTATTCGCCAGCGTTGTTCTCGTCGTTACTTCAGTTCCGAGAGTCTGATATTTTTTGAACTCTTTGGCTATGTCTTCAAATTCAGGTTGAATATCTCCGCGCCGTTTTGCCTCGTCAACTTTCAAACGGTGATAGTCCCGAAGCACATCAGCATCAGGCGCATTTCCGGTCATTCTTGCAAAATCGATTGCCTGTAAGGTTTGTGATTCACGATAATCTTTCGTGCGTTTGTCAGATAATTCTCCGATAGATTTTTCGTAATCGAAGCCTGCACCCATCTCGAACTTTCCGCCTTTCAGCTTTTGGTATTTGTCCGAGATTCGTTTCACATATTCCTGAGTTTCTTTATAAGGCGGAATTCCACCATATTTAATTACCGCGCCCGGACCGGCGTTGTAAGCAGCCAATCCAAGTGCAACATTCCCGTTAAATGTTTTGAGTTGATCTCGAAGATACTTGACTCCGGCAAAAATATTTTCTTTCGGATCGAAAATATTTTTCACTCCCAACTCTCGTGCAGTTTTCGGCATTAACTGCATCAAACCGCTTGCACCTTTGTTCGACATCGCCGTTTTCTTGAAAGACGATTCTTGATTCATTTGAGCAAAGATCAACATCGGATCGATGCCGTATTTGTTTGCTGCTTCATAGACATATTTGTCCCACTGAGCATTGCCGCTGAAGATTCGATTCTCTCTCCGGAAATCGGCAGCCGGATTCGGAGCTTTTAATTTTTTGGTGCTGCTTACTTCAGACGGCTGCAACACATCACGAATCGCTTTTTCGTTATCTTTCAGGCGTTTGATCTCGTCCAAATCTTTTTTGAAATCAGTGTCGGTTTTTCTTAAAGATTCTGCTTGTTTTTTTGCTTCGGCTTTGTCCTTAGCACCAATTGCAATCGAAGCGATTTTGTCATCAACTCGTGCTTGAGTATCGGTGATTAAACCTTTTAATTGGTCTCTGAGCGATTTAACGGCAGCAGTTTGTTGATTGATCGTATCGGTAGCATTCTGCGTTCTATTTGCAAAATTATCCTGTGCATTTCCGGTGTTGCTCAGCGTCTGCAAAAACTCGGCACTTTGCTTATCGAGCTGACCTGTTGCAACTTTCGCATTGATAAACTCAGCCGTTGTCATGCCCATTGATCGAGCTGCTGTATCGAGAGCAGCTTTTAATTCATTGAAGGCATTTTTAGCAGTTTCGGCTTCAGCCGATGTTTGATTTTGTCTAACTCCGAGTTGGTCGTATTGCTCTTTGACGGTCATCAAAACACGTCCGGTTTCGAGTCCGGTTTTAGCATTGACCTCCATCACCGGCGTTAAATTTCCGACAGCATTTTGGTAAGTTTTTGTCGCATCTTCGGCACGATTGACAGCAAGTTTTTGATCTTCATACGCTTTTGCCGCACGACCAACCAAGTCGATCACTTTGATTTCAAGTTCGATACCTTTCGCTTTATTTAATCGTTCGACTTCATCGGCTAAAGCTCCGACCGCACCCTTTTCTTTTGTTGCCGCATTTACTCGATCAAGAGATGCACCATTCAAAGTCCCGTAAATGTCAGTCAATTGCTGCTGCCGATTCGACAGATCGCCGACACCGTTTTGTAAATCCGACAAAACTTTTTGCTGTTGATTTAATGTATCGACTTGACCTTTTGACGCTTGAACGCTTTTCAATTGCTCTTCAGTCGTTTTTTGCTGTGCCTGACTATATTGAACAATTGCGTAAATTACTGCACCGACTCCGGCGATCAATGCCAGCCAGCCTCCGGTTGCCGCAACCGCAACTTCTCCGGTCGTAATGAACGCGGTTTGCAATCCGAGCATCGCTCGAACGACATTTTGAATAACGAAGATCGTGCCTCCAAGCGATGAACCGAAAGACGAAATAGATTGAATCGCGCCAGAGATACCGGCAGCGATTGTCACGGCATTATAAGCCGCAACCAATAAACCGAGTGCCGTGACAACGCTTGCCACCGCAATCGGATATTCATTTAAAAGCCTCAACGAACCGCTCAAGATCGGCTCGATCTCAGTGAATACTTTGGTGAAACCTTGCAGCACTGAATTTTTGAAAGTCGTAATTTGAGCATCAAGAGACTGCTGTTGTTTTTTGAATGCTTCATCGACCGTTCCGGACGCAGTTGCGACACCTTTTATATCTTCAGCCAATTGGTTGGCTTGGTTTCCGGTGACGGACATAACGAATGCCAAAGCCTGAACATCTCCGAAAAGAGTCGCCATTTGCTGTTGGTTGCCATTCGTTGCTTTCGTAACATCATTTAGGAACTGAGCAAAACCTTTTGTTTTTAAGGCTGTCGAATCGAATTGAATGCCAAGTTGTTCAGCCAGTTCCGAAGCTTCTTTTGCCGGTTTGATGATGTTCGACAGAGCCGATCTGAAACCTTCGATGGCGGATGACGGACGCATCGTTCGAGTGCTGGTAGAAATCGCGCCGAACATTTCATCGATGGTAACTCCGGCTTGAGCCGCGATGTTCGTAACTAATCCGAGGCTTTGCGAAAGTTGCGACATTTCGACTTTACCTCTTTTGACTGTCTCAAACATTTTGTCGTAAATTTCGCCGATTTCTTGACCTTTCAAACCGAAGGAAGCCATCACGCTCGTTCCGGCATCAACGGTTTCAAACGTCGTTGCTAATCCGGCACGAGCTGCTTTTGCAGATTTTTCGATGAACTGTAATGCTTCCCCGGCTTCGACACCTGAAGACAAGGCTTGATACATACCGCGAGCCAGCTCGCTTGTCTGACCTAAATTCGGATTTAATTCGAGAAGTCCTTTTTTGAGTGATTGGATTTGTCCTTCGCCTTCGAGAAGAGTGTCGAGGTTTGCAACTTCTTTTCCGAAGTTACGAAACTCTGTAAAACTTTCACGCACGGCATCGGTCAAGGCAACGATGGCACGAGCTTTGAGATCGGCTTTGATGAAAAGATTTTCTAAACTATCCGCCGCTTGACGAGCTGCCGTCTGGTCGAGGTTTGCAAGACCATCGCCAAGATCGTCAATAGATTTGATCGCTTCGCCATCGTCGATTCGTAATTTAAGTGTAATTACTTTCATTTTATGCCTTGACTACTTAAGATTTGAAAAACCAATTTCGGATAAATTGCCAGTTCGCGTTTGTGCTGTGTTTCCGCATCACGCCATATTTCGATTAAAAGCCAGTCTTCGTAATCATAGTCATTCCAGTTGAACGGCTGACCGGAATTTATCCGACGGATAATTCTTTCAATATGATTTACGACTTGCCGTTTTATTTCTTCGGTATCTTTCAGCGTTCGGTTCTGTTTTGTTGTCCAAAACCGACAACCCCAACAGGCATTTTTTTCCTTTTCAGCGTGCGTTTCTCCGGCAGCTTCGTGCCAGCCTAGAACACATTTGTCTTCGCCCGGACAACGATTAGAAAGAGAGTCGCCGCCTTCGGATTCTCCGTAAAGCTCGGCGACTCTTTCTCTGATTGATTTTTCAAAGAGTGCTACTTTTTTCCTGCCGCACTGATTCGAGATTCAAAAAGACCGGTCACGAAAGCGGCTTTATGATGCAGCGGAATGCGTGTGTATCCCTCAACTCGCGGCTGCATTTCATCGAACAAGTCTGCTTTAGCTTTCATCGAAGCCGGAACTTTCATCGCTGAATCGTCAACTCCGCGATCAACAAGACCGACGTTCGATTTGATCGCCGCATAAGCGGAAATATGTGCCGGAGTTTTTTTCGGAAACTCGGCTTTTCTTTGAACGATCTCGCCATTCAAATAGAAAGCGATTTCGACCGCATTTGTGGAAATCGGTTTGCCCCACTGACGTTTTCCAAGTGGTTTTTCTTTCTGCGACGATAAAATTTTGACCGCAAGCAATTGCTTGATGCCGTATTCTTTTTCGTCATAATCAATCTGCTCGTGCCAATTTTCAGGCTTTTCACCATCGAAGCCTTCAACGTCAATACATAAAGCCTCGAACAAATATTCGTTTGCTTCGATTGCATTGGTTTTAACGTTCGTGTTTTTACCTTCGGATTCGATAAATACTTCACGCAAGCGATCATATTCAAGCAAAACATCGTCCGGCAGACCGGAAAAAACCTGAATGATTTCATAGCTGAAATCTTGGTCTTCGATGTTCAATTTAAACTTCATCGGCTCATCCGGGTTAAAAAGTAAAACGGTGGCGACGGCAGCAGTATTGGCTGCATTTTTTTCATTTTCTGTTTGGGCTGAATCTAACATTTTATTTCTCCTGAATAATTATTGGCGGAATTCCGTCCGCCCCGGTGAAAGTGAAATTTAGAATGCTGTCGCGTAAGTTGCGACATCATTTATCAATTTGATTTCGAGCATTTTATTGCTCGTGAAATCAAAGAAGGCTTTACCTGTGATTGCAAAAGTCGCAATGCCGTTTGTGACCGTTGGCTTCGATGTTTTGTATTTAATCAAAGGCAAGATGACGCTGAGTTTGTGAGCAATCGTGGTTTCGATAATTCCTCCGGTTGCGGTCAGCAAAACATCGAGCGGTTTTTGCTGCTGAACTGCGATGAATTCGGGACTTCCCGTTGCCATATCGACAACAAAAGTGAATTCGACCATCTGCTTATCGAACTCATGCGCCGAACGAATCACGCCTGAAGTCGCTGTTCCGGCAATTGCAAAATCCGCACAGCCCGGCTTGTAACCGGCATCGGAAAGCATCGTCTTTTTGAAGGCGACCTCGAACGATCTGTAACGGCAAGCATAAGTTGTCGGCGTTGCTCCGTCCGTCACGACCAATCCGACCTGTGTATTGAAAAGTTTATGCAGTCCGCTCAGTCTAGCGACGGTCGGAGTCGCTGTCGGATACCAAGTCACACCGGAATTCGGAATGATTAAACCTGCGCCGAGAAGCGAAAAATCGCACGTTAAAACGCCGAGTCCGTCACCTTTCAACGTAAAGCCGTCCGAAACGGCGCGAGGCATCAAAACATTCCAACCTGCGCCGAAGTATTCGGCGTAAGTGACTGATTTGTCCTGACGGGAAACAGTCGGATCGGTCGGTTTGAAAGAATGTTCTTTCGATGTCGTTCCGCCGCTTGGAGTCGCAACGCCATATTGCCCAAGGTTCAAATAGAAGACTTTGCCGAGTTCCTGCGAATGACCGGGAATAGAATGCTGAACGCTGGCATCGTGCGCTTCGATCCATTGGTCTGTTGCGGAATTCACGCCATGCGCCCAATCTTCATCGTCCTTAGTTGCCGGAGTGTAGTCGATGAAATTATTATCCATCGCCAGAATTTGTTTTAACGCACCGGCAGCAATTGTTTTTTGCGTTGTAAAATTGGTTTGCAATCCCCACGCATATCCGCGATTAGTTTGTGTATCACTCATAACTTTTTGATTATTTACCTCCGTTTTTGATTAATTGGCTGGATGCTCCACAAACCAATTCAAGATTTTGTCGGCACTTTTCTCAGCAATTCCGTCGATCTTGATAAGACTTTCACGGTCTAAGTTTCGTGCCGTTTCAACCGATATTTGTTTTTCAATGAAAACTTTTCTCGATGGGAAATCGACCGGATACTGCGTCTCGAACTCATTGCTTATTGCTTCGTTTTCGGTGGACTCATCAGCTTGGATTTCCTCCAAGCCGTATTCACGGATCAACCAATCAGCAAATTTTCTTGACGATGTTTCGATAATCGAATCCGGCTTCAGTTCCGCACCGTCTTCACCGTGACTGACATATTCAAGCACTTGCTGTCTGGTCACTTTTTCTTTCGTGTCCGGGTCGGTTTCCACGACTTCCTGCGTGATTTCGCCCGGCACTCTCAATTTGATTTTTTTAGACATTTATTTCTCCTTTTTAACCTTTCTGGAAATCGTATTTGCCGCTTGGATTTACGATAAGCGACGTGTTTGAGACGGCATACGGTTCGCCGTCCATATCATCAAATCCGCGTGTCCATCTCGTTAGCATTGAATTACAAACGCGTCCGCCGAGTTCGTCATCCTGAAAGAAAAGTTTTGCGATTTCTTTTGAAATCGTGAAAACTTTTTGTAATGCCTCCTGACGTTCGGTTTTATCCGTTCCTTTGACTCGTGCAAAAACAATAAGCGGAACTGCCGCGTCAAATTCTTTAAGTTCACCGCCCTGCATAGGACTAAAATCGGACGGTGTTTCGCCGAGACGGACTCCTTGATCTGTCTTTATGTTTTGATAGACCGTATCGTGCAGCTCCAGCGTTTTTAAGATCGAATCGTTTGCCGCTTGTGCTTTTTTTTCTTCCAAAAAATCGAAGACATTGATTTCTGCCGGTTTATCGTTCATACAAAAATTTCTTTCAAAACATTCGTTCCTATCGGTTCGAGTTCATTCTCAAGTCTTTGCGCTGCGCGTTCGTCATAAGGATTACCTTTCCGTCCTTTACGGCTTCGGCGCATAACATAATTCCTTCCGTCGATGCTCACGTAACTTTCATCGGTCGGAGTCGTTCCGACCGGAATTAAAAATGCTTTTGCCTTTTTCGGGTAAAGAACCGCTTTTTTATTTCCTCTGGCGACAACCTCGGCATAGTTGTATTCAGGCTGCGCTCGAAGACTTACTTGCTTTGTCTTTCCTGATTTCAAGTGAATCGTTGCCGTCTTTGCTCCGATTCGTGCAGATCGTGCCGAAACTGTTAGTGTCGCCACGAGCTTTCGATAATCGACATCCGGAGGCGCAACTCCCTGCTGCAAATTCGTTGTCACCTTCGGCACTTCATCCCGAAGCAGTTGATAACCGCGTTCGGCAATCCGACCAAGCATTATTCGCTTGGCTTGACCGATCAATTCCGCGAGTTCATTTACACCCGTTATGTCAACCGAAACATTTGTCATTACTCAACGAATTGAAAAACGTTTCTCTCCGGCGTTTGCAGATATTCGCGGACGATTTCTTCTGCTTGGTCAAGATACATTTGCTGCAATTCCGCAATTTTGTCCGGGCTTAAATAAGTAATCACCGAGAAATCTTTTGACCGGGTATTTTGCAAAATACC
>DAITPE010000263.1:0-7867 GCA_036833775.1 Pyrinomonadaceae bacterium
CGGCGTTTTCGGAAAAGCAGACTGCCCGTGAAAAGCAGGAACAAAATCGTCAAACAAACGACCGCGTTGAGCCAGAGCGCAGAATTTTTGTAGAACCAATAACAGAAGTTGAAGCCGTTGAGCAGTAAAACGAACAGCAGCATATATTCTTTTTTGAAGACTTTCAAAAGCATATTGCCGAACGGCGCAAAGACCGCGACGACCGGCACGGCGGCGAGCCACATATTGTAAACGCTCGCGTCAACGTCGTGCATTACGAGGTTTCGATACGCGATGCCGAAGACCGAAACAGTTCCCATCAGCACGATACTGATGTCGGTTCCCTCTTTTTCCTTCACGCCGTAATAGACCGAAAGAAGAATGTAGATGAGCATATCCGAACCCGTCCCGAACATCGCCGCCGCGCCGCCGCCGAGCAGACAGAAAATTGCCGTCACGACAAACTTTTTCACGGTATCAGGCGCAAAATTGTCCTGCGTTCCGTAGGTGCGCGTCGCCCAAAAGCTTAATATAAATGCGAACGCGAGGCTCACGAAGATCATTTGAAACGTCGCAAAGGCGAGGTTTGCAATGACCGCCGAAACGATCATAAAGCCGACGAAATTGAACGCGCAGTAGAGCGGAATATATTTGTAAAAAGAAAGCGGTCTGCCTTTTGTAAAAATGATATAAATTGCCGCCGAAACCATTCCGATCGATTGGATCGCGAGCGAAAAATCGCGTGCGATCGGCGGCGTGATCTTGAAATAAAGACTCAAAACCGGATACGCGACCGCGCCGCCGCCTTCGGGCGTATAGCCTGCGACCGAAGCACCGAACGCCATCATCAAACTATATATCCAGTGCGTCTTAAACAACTCGAAACCCGGTCCGCTCAAAACGAGACACAGCCAGACACAATAGACACACAAAATCCAAGCGGGAAAAATGTATTTCTTAGTCATTATTTTTGTAAGAGTATAGCCTTTCTACCTTATTTTTTACAATTATTTTTTTTTCGGCTTCTTTTTTTATTTTCCGGCACACGTCTGTTTTTCTTTGGCATACGTCTATTTTTATTTGGCATACGTCTATTTTTATTTGGCACACGTTTGTTTTTTTATGTCATACGCTTATTTTTATTTGGCATACGTTTATTTTTTTGTGGCATACGTTTATTTTTTTGTGGCATACGTCTGTTTTTCTTTGGCACACGTCTGTTTTTTTGTTGGACAAGGCTGTTTTTATCCGATCGAATCGAACATTTGCGAAGGCTCGGTTTAAAAGTAAAACAAACTTCAGTTTGTTTCTCCGCCCGACCGACGAAACTCTTTGAATAACAAGAATCCGTTCGGTCGAGGGATAAACAAACTGAAGTTTGTTTGACGATTTGCGCTCGTTTTATCGAGAAACTTTAATCGCGCCCGATCTTTTTAAATCTCAAACCTTTTACTTGATTCCATTCCGCGCTGTTTCTGCCAAAGGATTCGACGTAGCGTTTGAATAATGTGCCGACGGCGACGATGCCCGTTTCTTCATCGTAGAAAATTGCATTGCGGTCGGCGTATTTGTTGGAAAGATTGACGAACGATGTCTGAACGGCTTCGGTTTTGGCTTTTAAATCCGCCAGATATGCCGTTAAATCCGTCATATTTATTTCGTCTTCGTTCGGGTTGTAAAGGCTTTGCGAGCCGAGCAGATCGAGCAGGGCTTCAAGGTTTTCGAGGCGGTTCGTGCGGCTCAATTGAGCGGCGGAATGCGCCTTTTCAGATTCGTCGAAGTCGGGCGAATTCGGGTCGTCCTTCGGTTTCGGCGTTTTGCGCTGTCCTTTTATCTTGCGCGTATATGTTTTCGCGTCTTCGATGACGGAAGCGGCGATGCCCGCGCCTTTCATCGCGTTGATGATGCGCGTCGTCAGTTCGTTGAGCGGTAGAAACGCATCCTGCGCGGCGGCAACATTGTTTCGATACGGTGTCCGCGCCGTGATGATCGCATCCATCGCGGCTTCGCCCGCCGCGATCTGGGCGAGCATCGTTCTTAAAATCAGCAACGAATTGGTCGGCGCATATTTCGTGCCCCAACTCACGGCAAAATGATATTCTTTCTTAAAATTTTCGAGATTTTTTGTATGTCCTTGCTCACTCATAATCGTATGAAGTTTTCGAGAAACAATTAAGGAAAGCTTTCGTGAAACCGCAAAGGAAAGAGGAAAAAAGACGCGGTTTGAATTCGGGAAGAAAAGAAAGAGTTTTTGCAAGAGCGAAAAACCCGCCGCAGACAGCCGAAAAGAAAAATCTCCGAAAACCGCCGTCCGCATTCCGCCGTCACAAGACTTACCGCCCGTTGAAATCAAACGAGTTCGTCAGCACAGGCAAGGCGAAAACTAAAAAAGGCAAAACCTTTCAGGGAAACAATGCCCGCCCCGACAATTTTCCGGCAAATCCGGCTCTACGAAAACACAAATATCTGCGACAAAAGCAATTTAATTTATAAAGGAGAAATTTGTCAAGATTTTTCCGTAAAATTTTATTTATCCAACCCTAACCACTTCTCTTCCAACTGCGCTAATAAGGTGCTTGCTTCATCATTTTCATGATTAGGAATTTTACCGTCAAGCCAATTTCCTTTCGGTTTTATGGCTTGATTTTGCAAAACCCGCACATACTTCAACTTTGCTTCACTTCTTCTAAATCTATAAAAGTTTTGGGATATTATCTCTCTGTTTGTATCTAAATTCTTTTTAATTTTCACGAGTAGCAGGTAATCTTTAACTATAATAGATAGATATGTAAATAAAAATACAAATAAAACCCCCAATAATACTATCCCTCCGAATATTATTATATAGTTGTTAAAACTCTTCGGCATATAATCTAAAATTAAAATCAATAGATATGCTAGTATGCCAATAGAAAGCAAAGTAATGATTATCCTTAAAGTGAATTTCTTTAAGGTATTTTCTAATTCTTTCCATAAGAGATTTAAAGAAGACCTTAAATCTTTTATATTAGGCATAAAATAGTAAACTTCAAACCAAGGTATGGCAATTACGATAAAATACCAACGGGTATCACTATCTACAGGAAAAAAACTACTCCGCATTACTCTTAAAATACTTTCTATTTGAACATTTTCAACCGAAAACGGAAATTCAATAAAAATTGCCAGAACTATAATTAGAGATAATCTAATATCAGCAAAATTATAAATCTTTGTATATTGAGTCAATATTATAGAAGTTATGAAAATAAAACCTAGAATTGGTCTTATGATAAATAAGAAGGCGGCAACTAAAAATAAAAGATAACAATCAACTAATCTCCAGTAGCAGAATGTTCTTATATCGTCAAAAACACTCGAAAGGTTTAAGCTAAATAATATCTCCTTTCTCTTCTCATAAAATTTAAGCAGCCTTATACTATTAAAGTGTTCAATAATATTATTCTTCAACTCTTTACTCAATGAAGGTAAATAATGGCAAGATTTAATTGCAGTTTCATTAATCCAGTTGTTATTTATTTTTAACGCCTTGACAAGCGCAGAATCAATGTCTTTTTCTTCCAAAAGCCCGACCGCTTCTACTGACAACTTGATCGAGAGTAAATTATTGTCTTCATTAATTTGTTCTAGAATAAAATCCGCTAACTCACTGCGAAATGAATCTATGCAATCGAGGCGGGCACGAAAGGCTTCTTTGATAAAACGCAGACAGTGAACGCTTCTGAGATATTGCGGGTCATTCAGGTCAATGTCGTTTTCGGCAAGTTTGCTAATCTCGCTCCAGCAATAATCGGCAATCTTTCTGGCTTCGGCTTCGCTTGCTACTTCGCAGTATAAGACCAAAGCATCACGCCATCTGGAATCGGTCGGGATGGCATCTTGCGGGATTTTGTTCGGGAGTTCGATCAAACGCTGAACCACGAAATATTCATTGAAACGGCGGTGAACAAAGCTGAACCGCTGTTCGTCGCCGCCGCCTAATCTGCCGAGACGCGCATATTTCAAAATGTCTATTACATCGTCAACGGATTTATCCTGAATGGCTTGTCTGAGTTCGCCGCGTGATGCTTCAAGTCCCAAGTTTTTTGTGGTCAGCATCACATCGGCAATCTCGACAGCAACCTTAAAAACCTTTTCGGCAGTGAGTTTCTTTTTCTCCATTCGTTCACGGCAACTTTCCAGACGGCGTTCGATATAGCTCGAATAAAGTTCGGATTGGGTTTGCGGAAGCGTGTTGTTATGCTCTTTGGCATAGCTGGCAATAAGCGCGGCGGAAAAAGGGTTTCTCGCAACCGATATAAATTCCTGTCTTTCATTAAAAAGCAGATTGATGAGGTTTTCGTCGTAGTATAAAGATTTTTGCAGAGATTCGACGATCTTCTTTTCGGTAAAAGGGCGAATCTCAAAAATGGTTTTAGCGTCGAACTTATCGGTCGGGCGTCTGAAAATGCGTGAAGCCAAAATGCCTCTCGATTCATTCATTCCGGCGAGAAATCGATAAATCACGTCCGAAAGACTGTCTATCAACCAAGATTTTTCGTCAACGTCCATCACGAAAGGAATTTCGTCAAATGAATCCAGCACAATAAAAAGTCTGCCATTCTCAAACATCTTCTTGAAATATTTATCCAAGAATTCATTGACAAAAACATCTCCTCGATTTTTCAGATTACTCAAGACGAAATCGTAAAGTTGTTGAACGGTCGGCGGATTATCTTCCGTCCAATTTTCGTGATTTTCCCACTCACGAAGATTAACGTAAAGCGGAATTTTGCCCGTTCTTTTTACTTCGGACAACAGATCACGGCAAAGTTTGCGTAACGCAACGCTCTTTCCCGACCCCGGATCACCTAAAACCAAGAACACTCGGCTTTTGCGGTCGGAACGAATTGCCGTCAGCAAATCGGTAATTTTTTTCAATCGTTTCGTGCCTGATTTGATCTCGACTTCGGCTTCGAGTGGCGTAAAAAATTCCGCACTCCAATTTGTTTCACGATCAATTTTATTTAAGTCATCAAGCAAAACACCCGAAAAAGAATCTAACAGTTTTTTATATTCTTTTTCAGGAAACTCTTTTTCGAGCGGTGTGGTGTGCTCTTTCATTGCCGATTTATCACGGGCAAAATAATTGACTATCAAAATCACTGCCGCAATGAATACTAAGGTTGCAATGGTCGGAGCTTCGGTTGGGAGTTTGTCTCTTAATGTCGGATATTGTTCATAGATCGGTTCTAAAAGTGATTCAATATAAGATTTCCAAAAAGGACTTGAAATCACCGTAACCAAAGCAATTCCTAAAGAGGCTATTCCTACTTTGGATTTACTGCCGCCTTCGGGAGTCCAAACGCCTTTTGTAGCTTGTAGAATTCCAATAATCGTCGGAATTATGACTATTGAGGTTGCCAACCAACCACCAACAAGCAGGGAAAGCAAAATCGCTATGAGCGAAGAGAAAAAAACAATTATAAATAATTTTCCTCGCTCGGAAAGGCTCGAAAACAAATCCAGTAAAAACATAATCAGTGAAAGAAAGACTTAGGATTTCTTTGTATTGTGTTGCTTCAAAGATGTTTGGATTTATAACATCATTTGATTTTTAATACAAGAATTATTTTTATTGCATGTAAAAACCGCGCCGAAATCGAACGCGGTTTTATTTTTTGAAAAAGTTATTTGATCGGTGCTTCGATCTTCAAATCTGCGGGATTATATTCGTAATTAAAAACACTTCTTGAAGTTTCGATGCGCGGATGAAAAAGTCCTTCGACAGTTTCGATTTTCAAAAGCATTCCGTCATCGTTGATCCAATCTCTTTGTTCGGTGAATTTTAGAATATTTTCACTCGTCTTGATCTTTATTTCCTCGTAAAGTTTAACCGGAAAATTTTCTAAATAATCTTCTTCGACCGTGAGCTGACGGCAGCCTGTTGAAATGCTTCCGGCTTCTGAACTCGCGGTCATCAAATCATCTTTTCGATACAAATGCCACGCGCTGCCGTTTTCGCGCACATATACGAAATTATCTGCCTCGATCTTTTCGCGTTCAGTAAACTTATCGCCTTTTCTTTCTTTCAAAATATAATGAATCTTATTGGATGAATTAACTTCATAAAGTAAGTTTCTAGAATTTATAACGATGCCGTCTCGATATTCTTCATAAGTTGCTGTAATTCTGCGTGGAACAGTCTGGATTTTTCCTCGCGCACGGTTCACTGCCGAAGAATATTCACCCAAGGCGATAATTCGTTTCTGCCCTAGAGCAAAAACGAAATTGAAAAGAATGAAGCATAAAACTGTGATTATTTTGAGTTTATTTTTCATTATTTGTTTATCGGCTTCAATGCATCAACTATTATTTGATCGGTGCTTCGATCTTCAAATCGGTCGGGTTGTATTCGTAGGTCGTGACGGTTTTTGAAGTTTCTACTTTCGGAATTAAAAGACCGTTTGAAGTTTCGTTTTTGAGCAGAAAACCTTCGTCGCTGATCCAGCTTTTTTCTTCTTTATATCTCAAACCTAAATTACTTTCGGAAATATCGATCATTTCATAAAGTTTTGCCGAAAAATTATTCAGAAAAGATTGTTCGACCGTGATTTGACGGCTGATGCACGAGCCGCCGCTGCCGCTGCCGCTGCCCATTCCGTTCATTTTGCTCAAATCTATTTTCGTCCACGCGCCGCCGTTTTCGCGTTTGTAAAGAAAATTGTCGATGGTGATCGATTCTCTTTCGGTGATCGTGTCGCCCTTTTGTTCCTTGACCACATAACGAGATTTATTGGGTAAAATGGTTTCGGAAAGCGTGTTTTTTTTGCTACTTACAACGCCGTCTGCATAGGTTTCGGTGACGGTTTCAACGCGTCGGGAAACATCGTATTGCTTTTGCGATGCGGCTGAATAGGCGGAATAATATTCGCTCGACGTGATAATTTTCTTCTGCCCGCAGACGAACAAGGCGTTGAGCAGAATGAAGCATAAAACTGCGATAAGTTTGAATTTGTTTTGCATTAGATTTAACTCCTTTTGTTTGAGATTCTCATTTATCTTGCACCAACTCTTTACCGAGCGTCAAGATTTTTTCGTAAATCCAACTTTCCGCAAAAGAAAAACGCACCGAAAACGATGCATTTTATTTCAAATCCTAATCTTAAAAACCTTTGCCAGAGCCTTTTCGATCTCAAATAATTTTTCATCGGAAATTAAACCGATTCTGCGAACAAATCTTTCATTTGCGACGGAACGAACCTGAAAACAATCTGCCGCAGATGTTTTGGTTAGTTTATTTGAAGCATCGGTTTCGATTTTCACCTGCCATACGGCTTTGACGAAATGATCTTTCCAGTCAGTCAGAGGCACGATGACGCGCAACGGTAAAATGCCTAATTCATCGTCGTTCACAATAATTGCAGGTCTTGTCTTTTGAATTTCAGCACCGATGGTCGGATTGAGGTTTATCAGCCAAATTTCACCTCGATTCATAAAAATCTTCTCCGTCGAGTGAAGTAAAAGCCGTTAGTTCCCGATCATTTTCGTAATCCTGAAGCAAGGCTTTCGCGCCTTCGCTCAAACTCGGCGTTTTTTCGGTTTCCTGTCGAATGCTCTTTAAAACACACTCGACAATATAAAACTTTTCCGCCAGCGGAAGTCTGTTGATTTCTTGGATAATTTGCGTATTCATAAATCTTTACCTCATAAATATTATACCAATGCTTCCAGATTTTGTTTCAACATCTGCGCTTCGATTTCGGCAAGGCGTGTCATAGATTATTATTTGATCGGTGCTTCGATCTTTAAATTCTTCGGATCGTATTCGTAAACCCAATTTTCAACGGCAACCGCTTCCAAACCCTGAATTGTATTTTCGACCTTCTTTTTCAGCAACAGGTCATCT
>DAITPE010000264.1:0-7863 GCA_036833775.1 Pyrinomonadaceae bacterium
AAATGTCGAAAAGTAAAGTAGCATCTGCAAAAGGTCGGATGCGTTCCGCTTTGATAAAAGAGATTCGCCGCGAGGTCGAAGAGATCGGCGCAGGTTCATTAATGCCCGAATTTCGACAAACCACCAAACAGCGCGAAGTTTAATTTTTCCATTCCCAAACTTCTCTTTTTCCTTTGTAAAATCAATAGTTTAACCGATGCTTTTCGCTGCTTGAGCAGAAAGCGGACAAAGTTTTCCGTTTTGCAAAGCATCTTAAATTTAAAATCGGCGTTACGAATTAGTTAAATCTTAAGGTATAATTAACGCCGTCGCCGAAAGCCAAACGGCGATTTTTAATTAGTTATGTTAGATGCAGGATTAGTCTTAAAAAAAGAAATCGCCGAAGCGCAAACGCTGCCTTTTCCCTACAATAATCAAAATTTTTGCCGTTACGAGCCGATCGAAAAAAGAATCGACTTTGCAAAAGTTTTGATTATGAACAATTGTCTGCGTTACGAAACCGATCTTTCGGAAACGGCTTTCAAAGAATGGGGCGATGCGGTGACGAGTAAGCTTCGTTTTGAAAACAAGATTTCGGCGATGGCTTGCGACAATATCGCCAACAACGTCAAACGGCTCGTCAAACAGCCGAAGTTTTTGACGGTTCATCTTTCGGAAATCGCCGATGCCGCCGAAACTTATAAACCCGACGCGATCGTGATGAGCGGAACTTTGACGGATTTCGATTATTACAATCCCGCGCATCTCGAAAAAGCCGCGCAGTTTATCAAAACGACGAAGATTCCGATCTTGGCGATCTGCGGCGCGCATCAGCTTGTCGGCGTTTCGTTCGGGCATCAATTAAAGACGCTCGATGATCTCGATCCGTCGGAAAAACGTGCGAACCGCGTTGTCGAATATCAATATCGTTTCGTTAAAATTACGGATACGACCGATCCGATCTTTGAAGGAATTGCAAGCGGCGGCGAAACTCCGGCGAGCCGCGTTTGGCAGGATTACACGCTTCAGGACGATATTTTAAGAGTTTGGCAAAATCACGGTTTGCAAGTCGAAGGCGTTCCCGAAGGCTTTAAATTGCTGGCGACGGCGTATCTTTGCAAAAACCAGATGATGGTCAAACGCAGCGGCGGGCAGATGATTTACACCGTCCAATTTCACCTCGAAAAATCGTTTGAAGATTGGTCGAAAAACCCGACGCGTTGGCAGCACGTCAACGAATCGCGCGACGGCAGAATTTTGTTTGAAAACTTCTTAAAGCTTGCGCTCAAACATAAAAAATAAGTTTGCAGACAAAAACTGATTACTTTTTTTCAAGTTTCGGCAAGCTGATTTTCTTTGATTTTAAGGCGCGTTTTATAAGATAATCTAAATGACTTTAGTTTTATAAAGTAGCAGTCAAAATATTAAAACACTTGGAAATGAATGATATGACACTGAAAATCAATGACGAAGAAAAAGAGTTTTTACTGCATTTGCTTAGCTCCGAACACAAATCGCTGTTAGACGAACTGCATCACACGGAATCTTACGATTACAAGCAAATGCTCAAACAAAAGGACGAATTCTTAAGACTCCTGAAATCAAAAGTAGAATCGACCGTCACCGACGGCAACGTGATTTCTTAATAAAAAAACACAATTCGATCAAAAAGCATCTCGCAAGCTCTGCTTTGAGATGCTTTTGTATTTTCCTTTTGTGGTTGAAAAATCTATTGTAAATTCTTAATAATTCTCATAAAATAATTTGGTCAAACATTTCAATCTCAGGAGTTTTTTTTATGAAGTATTCTCTATTTTCGCTCATTTTTTGTTTATTTTTCGCATTAAACGCGTTTTCACAAGAAATCGGTAATTCGACTAAAACCTTTGAAAAAGACGGGATAAAATTCAACTACCCGTCAGATTGGACGATTACCGATAAAAGTTCTTCCGATAATCAATTGATTTATTTGTCAAAAGATAATCCGTCCGTATTAATTACTATTTGGTCTCCGCGTGCCGTTCTTTCATCAACGCAGCAATATATTGATTTTCAACGCGATTCGTTTTCAAGTTATTCAACCGGAGTGATCAACACTTTAACTAGCGGCAGCCGAAAACCCGCCGAAGAATATTTATGTTTAGACTTTAACGGAAGAAGGGTGACAGGCACAAAATATACGGGAACTTATAACAACGAACCCGCTATCGGCGAAGTTTATCCGTTTGCTTTAGGAAACAGATTTTTAACTATGGTTTACACCAGAATCGATAAAGCAAATTCGCTTTCCGACCCTGTTTGGACTGAGCTGATTAAATCCTTTTCTCTTTCGGGATCAAATAAAGACGTTGCTTCAAAAGAGCTTTTTTCCAGACAGGTCGATGGCGGTGTTCTGAACGGGAAAGCATTAAAATTGGAAAGACCGGTATATACGCATTCGTTAATTAAAAACAGAGTGACCGGAACTGTCAGAGTTAAAGTTCTGATCGATGAAAAAGGAAAGGTCATCAAAGCAAATTCGGAAGCAGGAAACAGTTTATTATTTTCTATTGCCGAGGAAGCGGCGAAAAAATCGCGTTTTTCTCCGACACAAATTTGCGGCGAAGCAGTAAGAGTTACAGGCATAATCACTTACAATTTTGTTCCTTAAAACCAATAATGAAAGTAAATATTTGTAGGTAAAAAAGAGTTGACAATAAAATATTAAAAACTATAATTCTCTACAATATCCCGCAGAGTCAGATTAACCGACGGACTCGAAACATTTAACGTAGCAAATATTCATCGATTGATGAAATTGCGGCGTTTTTTTGTTTCAAGTCGGTCGGTTTTTTGTTTTTCGGGATGTTTTTTGAAGTAATTTCTATGATTTTTTGCGAAAAAAATGTGTTTTGTGCTGAAACAAATCTATTTTGTGGTAACACAAAATCATTTTGCTGCGACACAAATCTATTTTGTGGTAACACAAATCTATTTTGTTCCGACACAAAATCATTTTGTGGTAACACAAAACGATTTTGTGTTACCACAAAACTTCATATTTTCGTCAATAAATCGTAGTTCGGCTTAACTTTTGAACTTTATAAACGAAGTAAATAAATAATTTAGGAGAAAATAAAACAATGGCTGATCATAGAAGACTCAGTAATAGCGAATTTGTAAATTTGTTGAATGAAATAGCGACGAAAGCGGACGGAAACGCCGCCGATTTCGGTTTGACACAGGATTTGATCGACGAAGCCAAAACGAGGAAAATCGGTTTGCAGGCAAAAGTCAGCGACCAGATCGCCAAAAGAGACGCGGCAAAAGCGGCAACGACCGTTGTTACTCAAACGCGTAAAAGCGACGATCAGTTTGTTTCTGATTTGAAGGCAAAAATGCGTCTGGAAAAAGTTTCGCCCGACAAATTTATCGAAGCAGGTTTCGATGCAGACGATTCGATTCAAACGGTGATTGTGCCGCAAACACCGACCGATCTTGTTGTCGAAGGATTTTCAAACGGCACGAATAAGTTAAAATTCAACCGCAACGGCAATAAAAAGAACACTGTTTTTCTCGTCGATGCCAAGATCGGAAATGCCGCCGATTCGGTTATCGTCGGCACGACCACGAAAACGACCTTTGAGCATAAAAACCAAAAACCCGGCGTAAAAGTCACTTACCGCGTCCGCGCCCAACGCGGCGACGATCTGAGCGACTACTCAAATCCGGCAACGGTTTATGAATAAGTGATAACGGATAACGGATAACGGATAACGGAAAGCCGTTTCTTCCACTATCCGTTATCACTTATCCGTTATCCGTTATCACCTAAATGTTATCCGTTATCACTTATCCGTTATCACTTATTCAAAGCATTTTTCGGGAACGTTTTCGAGCGTGTTTTTGATGAGCATATCGACGACGGCGTTGAAATCGTGACCTGATTCTTCAAAAACTCGCAGTTGTTCGTCGGCTGACGTTCCGCGATCGAGGATCGTGTGAATATGTTCGATCTCTTTGCGCGAATCGAGTTCGTCAACGACATCATCGACGAATTCGAGCAATTCGCGGATCAAATCTTTGACCGGAACTTCTTTTTGTTTGCCCAGATCGAGCAGCATTCCGTCTAAACCGTAGCGAATCGCGCGCCATTTGTTTTCCTGGATCAAGCGGCGGTGATACAGGCGGAAACCCCAGTTTTTCTCGATCATCACCGAAAGTTTGGCGACGATGGCTTGGAAAAGCGCGGCGACGGCGATCGTGTCGTCAACGCGCGTCGGGATGTCGCAGATACGAAATTCGAGCGTCGGGAATTTGCAATGCGGGCGCACGTCCCACCAAATCTTCGTGCCGTCCTGAATGCAATTCATTTTGACGAGCAGATCGAGATAAGATTGATATTGCTGAAAAGATTCGAAATGATCGGGAATATCGGTGCGCGGAAATTTTTTGAAAACTTCCGAGCGATACGATTTCAAACCCGTGTTAAAGCCGAGCCAGAACGGCGAACTCGTCGTCATCGCCAAGATATGCGGCAGAAAATAACGCGCCGCATTCATAATGTGAATGCGGCGGTCTAAATCGCGGATTCCGACGTGAACGTGAACGCCGAAGATCAGCAAACTGCGCGCAACCATCTGAAGCTCGTCAACCAACAATTTATAGCGGTCGTGTTCAAAAATCTCCTGCTCGGACCATTTCGAAAACGGATGCGTCGAAGCCGCGACGATCTCCATTCCCTTGTTTCGCGCAAGGCTCGAAATGATGCAGCGAAGCTTTGTAATGTCTTCGCGCGCTTCCTGAATATTGGCGCAAACGCCCGTGCCGACTTCGATCATCGACTGGATCATTTCCGGCTTAACTTTTTCGCCGAGCAGAAGTTTGCCTTCTTCCAAAATCTCCGAAACGTGCGATTTCAGTTCGCGTGTCACGGGATCGACGATCTGAAATTCTTCTTCGATACCAAGTGTAAATTGATCAAACATAGATTAGTTTTTTTTCTCCCTTGCCGTTTTTTGTTAGATTTGTCCTTGTCGAAATTAAAAAACTTATCGAAGAACAATTTGGTTTGTAAAAAAAGAAATCTATTCGATTTCCAATTCTTCTTTCAGAAATATTTCATCGTCGGGTTTGATATTTTGAAAACGAATGCCCACGCCTTGACCGGGATCGGTGTAAACGACGGTTCCGTTGAGCGAAATCTCGCGTTCGCCGACGTTCATCGTCATATAAAGCGGCGTTCCCGTTTCAAAAGGCGTGCTGGTGGTCATATATAATCCGCCGATGCCGATGTCGCGTGTGTTGGCGATTCCGGTTGCGTCGCCGTCTTCGAATTTAACGTCAACGATCAACTTCTTACGGTCGGATTTTCGTCTTTCCGAAGCTTCGATCGCTTCGACAAAATCTTTTTCGGTCATTTTCTACCTCGCTGATTTTTGGTTAAGTGTTTTGTGAATATTTCCCTTGAACGATAAAAAAACCTGCTTTAGATTTTAGCTTATTTTCTCCGAATAACTAAGACTTTTTTTACTGCGCCATTTCTTTCGCAAGTTTTAAGAACATTTTCGCCGCGTGCGACAAAACCGAATTGCGCCGGTAAATAATGTTCAAGCGTCTTTCGAGCTTCATTTCCTGCACCGACAAAGCCTTCAAATGTCCGTCGGCGATTTCCGATTGCGCCGAAAGTTTTGGAACAAGCGCAACGCCTGCGCCTTTTTCGACCAATTTTTTGATCGCTTCCAATGAAGGAAGCTCGACGGAAATATTCAAACGCGTGTTGTGTTTCTCGAATGTTTCGATGACTTTTTGACGATACGGCGAAACGGCGTTGTGCGCGATAAATGTTTCCACGCCGAGTTCTTTGACCGAAACGCTCGTTTTGTCGGCAAGCGGATGCGTCGGCGCAACGATCAACGCCAATTCGTCCGTCAAAACCGGAATCGCTTTGACCGAATTGTCCGTCGGTTTGAACGAAACAATGCCGAGTTCGACTTCGCGCGCCGTAATTTCCTTCGGAATTCTGCTCGCCACGCCGCGTTGAACTTCAATTTTGATCATCGGATAAAGCTTGCGAAATTCGTGAATAATCGGCAAAAGATAAAAAACCGTGTGTTCGTTCGCGCTGATCGTCACTTTTCCGTGATGCAGATCGCGCATTTCCTTGATCGCCGAATGCGCCGTCTGCCGCAGATTCAACATCTGTTTCGCATAATCGAGCAAACCTTCGCCCGCCAACGTCAAAGTTCCGTCCTTCGACGAGCGATCGAAAAGTTTTTCGCCGATCTCGGTTTCCAAACGCCTGACCGCTTGGCTGATCGCCGGCTGTGTTCGTTCGAGAACTTCCGCCGCCCGCGAAAAACTCCGCTCACGCGCCACGACCACAAGAACCTCTAATTGATTGATGTCCATAGGATTATTTTATCGGATTGTAAATGTTCAACTTTAATGCAGTTAAGTTTTTTCTTATGAAAACTAATATAAGATAAACAAATAATACTATAATTTCTGAAAAATACAATCTATTTTCTATGCACTTTGTCATAAATATCATTTATCATTTAAAGAACATTATAAGGTTGACTTTTAGTTGTAAGTTTATGTAGGATGCAAGTTGGCAAATGCCTATATCATTCAAAACATTGGAGAAATTCTAGAAATGACACCAGATAAAATAGCAATTTTCGATACAACATTACGCGACGGCGAACAATCGCCCGGATGTTCAATGAATTTGAGCGAAAAGATCAAAATGGCGCGTCAGCTCGAATTTCTCGGTGTTGACATCATCGAAGCCGGATTTCCTATCGCTTCCGAAGGCGATTTCGAAGCCGTCAAAGCGATTTCGGCGGAAATCAAAAACACAAAGATCGCCGCGCTCGCCCGAACGACCGAATTGGACATTGCCCGCGCCGCGAAAGCCTTGGAAAAAGCCGAACATTCACGTATTCATACTTTCGTCGCAACTTCTGACATTCATCTCGAATACAAATTAAAGAAAACGCGCGAACAGGTTTTGGAAATGACACGAAATGCGGTTCGTTTGGCGAAAAATTATGTCGAAGACGTTGAATTTTCAGCCGAAGACGCAACGCGCAGCGATGTCGAATTTCTTTGCGAAGTTTTCAAAATCGCGGTCGAAGAAGGCGCAACGGTTTTGAATGTTCCCGATACGGTCGGCTACACTTTGCCGAACGAATATTCGAATTTAATCAAAACCATCAAAGAAAAAGTTGTCGGCGACAAAGACGTGACGATCAGCGTTCATTGTCATAACGATCTCGGTTTGGCGGTTGCAAACAGTCTTTCGGCAGTTGCCGCCGGTGCGCGGCAAGTCGAATGCACGATCAACGGAATCGGCGAACGCGCCGGAAACGCTTCGCTCGAAGAAGTGATTATGATCTGCGCCGTTCGCGCCGACCGAATGCCGTTTGAAATGAACATCAAAACCGATCAGCTTTACCCGACAAGTCAATTGTTGTCATCAATTATCAGCTTCGGCGTCCAACCGAACAAAGCGATCGTCGGACGCAACGCATTCGCGCACGAAGCCGGAATTCATCAGCACGGCGTTTTGAGCAATCCGCTTTGCTACGAAATTATGACACCCGAATCGGTCGGCGTTCCGTCAAACGACATCGTTCTCGGCAAACATTCGGGCAAACACGCGCTCGCCGCACGTTACAACGAACTCGGTTTTGACTTAAATCCGCACGAGATCGGCGAAATTTATTCAAAATTTACGGCGTTGGCAGACAAAAAGAAAAACATTTACGATCAAGATTTACTTTCGATCTTGTCGCTTCAAACGCCGACCTTGATGGCAGCTTAGTATTTTTTGAAACAACGATTTTCGCAGATTTTCGCAGATTTATTTTGAAAATAATCCGTGATAATCTGTGAAAA
>DAITPE010000265.1:0-7836 GCA_036833775.1 Pyrinomonadaceae bacterium
AAATCTTGGCTTTTTAACATTGCCTGCTCCGCAAATTCAAACCGGAGAGAAGCTTGATCTAGATGCCGATCCATGGGTAATTCTGATCTTTTATAAGCCTGATCCGGCTAAACCAACTGTTAAAACGCTTTCGATTCCGGTAACACAGGTCGGCGTCGTGACTACTCTCGAATCGTTGGTTCCCGAAAAGACACAGGCAAAAGGCGCGGACGATGCCGAACTTTATGTTTCGAGTGATGTAACGACCGCATTCGGCAGCGGTCCGGTTTGGAATACGGATTTCAAGTATGAAAAGAAATATGGAAAAATCGGTAAGGTTGCACTCCCTTTTCTTTACGCGCCGTTCGCAAATCTTCATTACAACTCGAAGATTCCCGGTGACACTGATAAATTCAACGTCGGCTTGAAGTTTTCAAATAGTTTCGGGTTCAGCCCAAACAAACCTTTGAGTTTTGAAAGTGCAGATAAAGAATTTGTCGAGAATCGCGAGGTAAATAATCTTTTAGCTGAAATTACCGATACTGAATCGAAACAGAAGCCCCGCTATTCAAAAGTCAAACGCCAGCGCGATCAAAGACAGTATTTTCTTTATGAAGGGACGGCGGAATTTGAGTCTGACTGGGATTTCCGGGTTCGCAATGTGATTTCTTCGCAAACATTGTCTTACTTACTTCACCCGCTGCTGATCAAAAATAAAGGCAAGCTGATTGGAAACATCACTTTGACACCACTTGCCGGTGCCGAGGTCGGGTGGAATCTGCGCAATCCCACCGACCGCACGGATCGCGGCATTTTCAGACTTAAAACCGGAGCGAATCTGACAATGTTCGTAAATAACCCCGTAACCGAACTGCCTTTTGAAACAATTGTTTGGTCAAACACCTACACCCAAAGATGGGCAATTGCCAAACAGTTTGCATATGATAAGGATACAAACGGTAATCTGATCGAAAAAAGTTTCGGAAAAGCACCTTTCAGCTATTTCAAAAGCGTGTTGGAATTTAAGACGACAAAATACGTCAGTCCGACCATAACTTATGAATGGGGCAACGATGCACCTTTGTTTAACCGGATTCGGCACAAAATGAAATTCGGATTGACATATTCATTTAAGACCAATGAAGGAAGTTTATAAAAATTTCACACATTGGCGTTCGACTCGCAGAAGTTTTTGCGTGGCTTAAGTTTTTGAAGCGCGTCTCCAAAGTTTAGAAGCCTGTCCCCAAAGATTGGAGACGTGTTTCGAACCTTTGGAAGCTTGTCTCCAAAAGTTGGAGACGTGTTTCGAATCTTTGGAAGTTTGTTTCCAAAAGTTGGCAGCACGCTTCCAATTTATTAAAACGTGCTGCCAATCTTTGGAAACACGTTTCTAACTTTTAGGGGCAAACTGAAAAATTTTAGTTTCTGTCCGAACCAACAATAATTATTTAAATGAACAAGGAGTTTATATGGGAAAAACAATTATACCGAGAAGTAATGAAGGGAAGATCACTTGGTCTTTGAATTTTGAGGAAAAGTTTCCGTCTTTGGCGGCATCTTTGGGGTTTAGTTTTCCTGAATCGACGGCGTTGCTGAACGATTCGCGGAATATGCGTTTTGCGATTTTGAATGGGGTTTCGGCGACGGCTTATTCGAAGGCGGCGAATGCTTTTAAATATGATCTGCTGAACGGTGTCGAGGATGGCGAACCCGAAGAACGCCGTTACCGTCTGCGCTATTTTCTCGGCGATGAACCCGTCGGCACATATTCCGACGTGATCGTTGCCGTCACGATGGCTTAAACTTTTTTGGACGGAAAGCGGAAAAAAGAAACAGCTACCTTTTTTCCGCTTTCCGTGTTATCTTTTTCCCACACAACACGACCTAGCTTTACTTATCTAATTAATATCAGGAGAAGAATAAATTTTATGGCAGAAGTAGTAAAAGACTGGACGATCATGGTCTATATGGCTGGTGATAATAATCTCAGCGAAGATATGATCACGGCAATGAAAGGTATGATCGAACTGGGCAAAGTTCCGAACATCAATCTGGTGGTTCTTTATGACGGCTGTTACCCGTTTGCACCGATCAAATTTTATAATTTTTCAAAAAGTTCGCTGTTGACCACAATCGCGGGCAAAAACTCCGGCAACATCTCGGACTTCGAGGATGATCTTTTCGCCGACGAGGAAGTAAACAAAACTTCCGATGCCGCAGCCGCCGGCACGAACGAAACCGTCCACCGTCCGAGCCGTCCGCCAAAAGACCTGTCCGAACTCGAAACGCTCAAGATCGCCGATTTCGTGCCGCAGATTTTGAAAAGATTTCCCGCCACAAGAACCGCTTTCATCCTTTCGGGACACAGCGACGGCATCATCGGCAAAAGGCTTTTGCCCGACGACGATTCGTCGGCAAAACTGAATCTGATCAGCCTCCGCAGAGTGTTGGAAGCAAAATTGGAAAAGATCAAAACAACTGACGGCAAGCCGTTCAAGTTCGATCTGCTCGGCTTTGACGGTTGTTTGATGGGAATGCTCGAAGTCGGCTTTGAAATGAAATCCGTCGCCAAAATAATGGTCGCTTCGCAGGGCAATATCCCGACGGCGGGCTGGATATACGATCGGATGTTCGCCGATTTTATCGCGACGAATGGAAGTCTCGAAACTGCCAAGCTCGCCGTTTCGATGGTGGACAATTATGCCAATTACAACGAAGACTTTACCGTCGGCGGGCGTTCGATCAATATCAGCGCGTGTGATCTCGAAGTTCTCGAAACTGATGAATCGCCCTACAAATACGTGCAGGAACTCGGCAAATTGTTTTATGACATCCTCAACCTTCCGGTCGAAAAACCCGTCAAAGACGAAACGAAAACCGAAGAAACCGACTCCGCTTCGACTGAAATGCCCGAAGAATATTATCTGCAAAACCGTGTCATCAGAGAAAAGTTCATCGATTGGATGACGCTCAGCCATTATCAATCGCAAACCTTTATGCACAGCCAAGCGGTTGACCTGATCGATTTTACCTATAATTTGCTCTTGAATTTCCGTAAATGGACTGCCGAAAACGAAATTATGAAGTTGATCGTCGTTTCACCCGGCGGTGGAAATAAAGACAGAACGACAACGGTGATGAAGATCGAAAACCGCATCGCTGCGATTTTTGAAAAATTTATCGAAATCAATACTGCCATCAATAATAAAAACCAATCTTATCTGCTGAAATCCTGCTCGATCGGAGCCGAATATCAATTTTCGCAGGGCGTTTCGGTGTTTCTCCCGTGGTCGAGAATGGCTTTCCGTATGATCAGGTTTCTATATTCGCAGCTTAATTTCAACGACAATGAAAATTGGCTTAAATTCATCGACAAATTAACATTGCTGACACTGCGCGAATATCGTGAAGACCCGCTTTTCAATGATAAATTTTCATCTTTGGAGAATGTTACGTATTCGCAATTGACCGACCGCGAAGTCGGTGGTCGTGAAGTCGGCGGACGTGAGGTCGGTGGTCGTGAAGTTGGTGGTCGTGAAGTCGGCGGGCGTGAAGTCGGTGGACGTGAGGTCGGCGGTCGCGAGGTCGGCGGTCGCGAGGTCGGCGGGCGTGAAGTCGGCGGACGCGGAATTTCGTTTGAATTCTATTTCTATTTTTCACAGATCAGAAATTATAAACCCGAAGTTTTCAAGCAAAGATTGTTCTATGCCGACCAAAACACTTTTACCACGGATAAGTAAATTAACGGTTTTATTATTTTTGTCTGTGCAGTTTTTTTCTCTCGGAGGCGCAACCAAAGCTTTCGAGGAAAAGGCTGTTTTGAACGGACAGGAAATTAACAAAATCGAACTCGAAGCGCGGCAAAATAAGGCGGTTTGGAATGAAAATTCATACCGCCTTGCCATCGCTTTGTTCAAAGATGCCGCCGAACAATATCGACAAGCGGGTAATTATCAAAAAAATGCCGAATGTTTGCGTGAAGCGGCTGATCTGACCATCAGTCTGAACGAGTATGACAATGCGTGGCAATTACTGTCCGAAGCATTAACATCCGATCGCCGGATCGGTAATATCGACGGTGAATCTCTCACCTTAGCCAAACAAACTCTGGTTGCGATATGGAAGAAAAACTTAAAATCGGCGGAAGATTTGCAGCAAAGAGCGGCGGTTTTGGCGGAAAAGAACAAAACTCCTTTGGTGCTTGCGAACTCTGCCTTTGCTTCCGCTGAATTTTATTACCGAAACCAGCGAAATCTTGCGGTAATGACGGAATTACAGGAAAAATCCCTGCAATATTACCAACAAGCAAATGATGTTTCGGGACAAACTCAAACGCTCACGATGCTGGCATACACGGCAGTTATGAACAATGACCGCCAAAAAGGTCAAAACCTCGCCGCCGAAGCCGTAAATTTAGCCAAATCTTCGGGCAATTCACGCGATCTCGCTTTTGCGCTGATCGCTTACGGAGATGCTTTGCAACGAACCGGAGATTGGCAAAATTCCTTGCAAGCTTTTCAAGAGGCTGAATCCATTTATCCAGAAAACCTCGATCATTCCGTAAAAGCTATTCTTTTCGTCAGATTCGGTTTTCATTACGAAGCTTTCGGCGATCTGATCCAAGCACGTTCTTATTTCCTCAAAGCCCGCGAACTCTTTATCAAAACCGGAAATCTATACGGGAATTCAGAATTAACCACGCGCATCGGTCAAATTTCGCTTCAGCTCGGCGAAAAAGATGAAGCCTTGAAAAACTTTAATGAAGGTTATGAGATCGGGCGGCAAGCCAATGATAAATATTCGATGGCTTACGCTTATGAAAATATCGGCGAGTTTTACAATTCCGACGGTGATCTTGCAAAGGCTCATCAATATTTTCAAAAAGCCTTGGTCTATTTCGATCAAATCGGTATCAAACACGCCGTTGCATCGGTCAAACAAAACCTCGGAAAGTTGTTTTTGGAACAGAAAAATTTTGAAGAAGCCGCCCGTTATTTGAACGAAGCATTGGAAATTCAACAAAAGATACGCAGTAAAAACGGGCAGGCGGGAGTTTTGTTCGACCTTGCCAAACTCTATCAAAAACAAGGCAATATCGAACTCAGCCTGAAAAATATCGAAGAATGTTTACGTTTAACGGAAATCATCCAAAATGAAACGACCAACAGAAAGTTAAAGCAAAGTTTTACCGCCGAAATTTACGACCGCTTTGAACTTTATATTCACCTTGTCATGAGCGGAAAAATTCAAAGAAACGATCTCGACTTTTCAGTTAATGCGCTGAAGGCAACCGAAAAATCACGCAGTCGTGTTTTATTGGAAAACATAATGTTGGCAGAAGCCGATTTTAAGAGTGTCGCGGATTCCGAAACCGTAAAACGTGAGCAGGAATTACGCACATTATTAAACGAAAAAGCCAACTCCCTGACCGATCTGCTCAGCAGTAATGCGCCGAAAACCGAAACTGACAAGTTAAGCGACGACATCAATGAATTGGAAAATGCATTGGAAAATATCAAATCCAAGTTGAAAGAACAAAGTCCGCTCTATTCGGAGATCAAAAATCCGGCAGCATTCGACGTTTCGGAATTTCAACAAAAAGTTTTGGATGAAAATTCGATGCTTTTGGAATTCTCTTTGGGCAAAGAAGAAAGTTATCTGTGGCTGATCGAAAAGGATAAGATCGGCTCGTTCATCTTGCCGCCGCGCGCGGAGATCGAACCGCATATTGAAAAACTTCGTGAACTGCTTGCCTCGCGTGAAATGAAAAAAGATGAAGCGATCGAAGATTTTCAAAGAAGAATCGCCGAAGCCGAAAGCCGTTACAAAACTGAATCGAAGATTTTGAGCGAGCAACTTTTCGGGCAGATCGCGGATAAAATTTCAAACAAAAGATTGATCGTCGTGCCGGACGGAAAGCTGCATTATTTCCCGATCGCGGCGTTGCCTTTGCCGAATTCCGAATCTGACGATCCGATCTTGCTGACGAATGAAACGGTTTACGCGCCGTCGGCGCAGACGCTTTTGTTTTTGGAAAAAAGCAAACGGCAGAACATTGCAACTGCGAAAAATTTATTAATCTTCAGCGATCCCGTTTTCACGGCTGACGATGCGAGATTTTCAAATGAAATCAAACCGATCGCAAATAATGAGGCTGAAACGGTCAAAAAAGAAAGTTTCCGCTTCGTCGAATCGCTCAATTCCCTGCCGCGTTTGACAGCTTCGAAGAATGAAAGCGATTCGATCTTGAATATTGTCGGCGCGGAAAATGCCGACAGCTTTTCGGGATTCGATGCCAACCGCGAACGGCTTTTACAGACGAAAACCGATGATTACAAGATTATTCACTTTGCCACACACGGCTTGACCGACGAAAAACGTCCCGAACTTTCCGGCATCGTGCTTTCCCGCTTCGGCGAAAACGGTCAGCAACGCGACGAGTTTTTCCGCATTCACGATATTTACGGGCTGAATCTGAAAGCCGATCTCGTCGTTTTGAGCGCGTGTGAAACCGGACTCGGCAAAGAAGTAAAAGGCGAAGGTTTGATGAGCCTGAACAATGCGTTTCTGCAAACAGGCGCAAAATCGGTAATGTCGAGTCTTTGGAAAGTCGAAGATAACGCGACGCTCGAATTGATGCGCAACTTTTATCAAGGAATTTCTCAGCAAAATCTCACGCCCGCGCAATCGCTTAGGCAAGCGCAAATAAAACTTCGCCAAAATTCGCAAACGAGTTCGCCGTTTTATTGGGCGGCTTTTACCGTTCAAGGCGATTTCAAAAATATACCGAAAATTTCCCGCGCTTTCGACAAACGATTCTATCTGCTGTCGTTCATTCCGCTGATCTTGTTATCAGTTTTTCTGTTCAGAAAGAAAATATTCGCCTTTGCCTCGAAAAAAAGAGGTTAATTTTCAAAATCATCCCGGAGTATCGAAAAATAATCGACCTTGCACGGGAATTATTCACTTTATCACCAAAAATAAACGGACTTTTACCGAAAATAATTGCCAAAATGCGATGAATTATTGGAATATTTCGCGGAATTATTCGGATATTTCGTAGATTTATTCCAATAATTCGCGGAAATATTCGGATGTGACCGCGAAATATTCGGATATTACGCGGAAATATTCGGATGTGACCGCGAATTATTTAGATGTGACCGTGAAATATTGGAATATGACCGCGAAATTTCTGAATATAACTGCGATTTTTTCGGAACTTACGCGGAATTATTGGGATTATTTCGCGAACTATTCCAATAATTCCGCGCATTGTTGCGTCTTTGTGCAAAAACAAAAGCATCCGCGAATCGCCGCGAAACTTCACTCACCGAATCGAAAACCGTTTTTCGGGCATTTCGTTCGATTTTGTATGATTCGCGCAAATTCGCGGACGTTTTTTATCCGTAAAAATTAAACCGTGATCGTTTGACCGTTGAATTTTGTCAGCGTGAAGCCATTGAAAACTTCGTTATAACAGCTTTTTTGGTCTTTTAGAACGCTGATCGCCAACGCTTCGCCGAGCAGCATCGATTCGGTTCCGTCCGAACGCCAATGAACTCCGGCGGTGTTTCTGCCGAGCGCGACGTTTGAAGCGAGCTTGTTCAATTCGCCGCCGACGGTCAAAGTATCACCGCCCGTGTATGGAATCAAAGCCGTGCCGCTCGAATCGGGCATCAACGGATTTTGAATGATGGTCGATTCATCGAACCAAGCTTTTAGAATCGTGACGCACGCGCCCGCGACGGTTGCGTGTCCCGCGCCGTAAGCCGGATGCGTCGGCGAACCTTCGGGAAAAGCCATCGGCAAAAATGCATTTCCGGCAGGCAAATATCCGCCGAGCCGATTCGCGCT
>DAITPE010000266.1:0-7832 GCA_036833775.1 Pyrinomonadaceae bacterium
TGCGAGCTTTGCGCCTTTGCGTGCAAAACAATGAGCGAAGCTTACGTTTTGAAGTTAAAACCGGATTCTTTTCACGCAAAGGCGCAAAGCTCGCAAAGTTTTATTTCTACTCTTGATTCACATCCGTTTATATTTTAGCTTAGTCAAAATACCTTTGAATAAGCCATAATTGAGAAAATGAAAAAACATATTTTTTTACTTTATTTCGTTACATTTTTATTAGCTGTGACGCAATCGGTTTTTGGTCAGGAAGCTGATAAATCAAACCTCAAAGCCGAGAAAGAGCAACAGAAATTAGCTGAAAAACAAGAAAAGGAAAGACTCAAAAAGCCTGCTCAGATCGAGATCGGCGCGCCGAGCGAAGACATCGGCAAAATGCTTGTGAATATTTTCAAAGCTAAAAATTACAAAATCGATCAATCGGGCAAGCGGAAAATAATGATGAGTTTGATACCCGCGCAGATCAATTCACAAACCGCCTCGGGCGGAATCGCCAACTATAAAATAATCATCAGTCTTGACGAAAAGGACGGAAAAACGAAAGTTACGATCAATGTCGGAATGCTCGCGCCGGATTCATTCGGCAGAATCGCTTACACGAACTTGGACAGCGACAAGAAAACTCGCGCGGAAATAGACGCGATCTTGGTTAGCGTCAAAGAAAAGATCGAAGGAAAATGAACCTTTAAAGTAATAAGATGGCAATCTAAAAAATATTGAAATTTTTCCAAAGATACTATTAAAAATTATGCTTCTCCGCTACAAGCAACAGTCGATCAGTTGAAAGGTTTGCCGCCGGCATTGATTCTGGTTGCCGATAATGATATTTTGCGTGATGAAGGCGAAGCATACGGCAGAAAACTAAATGAAGCGGGAGTTGAAGTGACCACAATTCGCTACAACGGAACGATTCACGATTTCGGTCTGCTCAATGCTTTGGCTTCCGAACCCGAAACAAAATCGCTTTTCGTTATATAAAACAAGGAGAATAAAAATGCAGGAATCAACATTTGAAGGTATCGGCGGATTGAAAATATTTACGCGTGCTTGGAAACCCGAAACAAAACCGCGTGGTGTCGTCGTGATAGTTCACGGATTTAATTCGCACAGCGGACAATATCTGTGGGTTGCCGATCAGTTTACTAAAAACGATTTGGCAGTTTACGCGCTCGATCTGCGCGGACGCGGACGCTCCGAAGGCGAGAGATTTTACGTCGAAAAAATCGAAGATTATGTCGAAGACATTCAAACTCTGGTGAAAACCGCCAAAGCTGAAAATCCCGGATTGCCCGTTTTTATGCTCGGACACAGCGCGGGTGGCGTGACTTCGTGCATTTACGCGCTTGAACATCAGGAAGAATTGAGCGGTTTGATCTGTGAAAGTTTTGCATACGAATTACCCGTTCCGGGAATCGTTTTATCGTTTCTGAAAGGTTTGAGTTACATAACTCCGCACACGCACGTTTTTTCATTGAACAACAAAGATTTTTCGCGCGATCCAAAAATTGTCGAGGAAATGAACGAAGATATTTTGATCAAAGGTGAATCGCAGCCAGCCCAAACCGGAAAGGTTTTGATTAATGCGGCAACACGTTTGACCGAAGAATTTCAAAACATCAAACTTCCTGTTTTCATTCTTCACGGAACCGAAGATCATGCGACAAATCCTTCGGGCAGTCAACATTTTTACGAACAAACCGGTTCGACCGATAAAACTCTCAAACTTTACGAAGGACATTTCCACGATCTTTTGAACGACGTTGATAAAGAAATCGTGATGACCGATATTCAAAACTGGATAGATGCCAGAATACCAGCCGAATATTCAGCTAACTCCGGCTCTTAGAGAGAGATTTCGTAAATCCGCCGAGATTATGGATCATAAGTTTGCGAAAATCGAGCAAAATATTCCGCTTGTTGAAGAAATACTGGAAGAGTGGAAATTAGTCATCGGAAAAGATTTTTCAGGTTACAAAAATCACGTCTATCGAATGATTAATTTTTGTTTAGCCGAAGGCGAATTTACGACAGACGAACGGCGGAAAATCATTATTGCCGGATGTTTTCATGACTTGGGGATTTGGTCGGAGAAAACCTTCGACTATATCCCGCCGTCTGTGACATTGGCGAAGGATTATCTGCAAAAAAACAGCTTGACGGATTGGTTTCCGCAAATTGGAACAATGATCGAGCAACACCATAAAATTAGTAAATATGAGCAGGAAAAGGATCAATTGACGGAATGTTTTCGACAGGGCGATCTGATTGATTTTTCACTCGGAATATTTAAATGCGGTTTGCCAAGAACTTTCATTAAATCGGTCAAAAAGCAGTTTCCGAATAATGGTTTTCATAAATGTCTGGTCGGAATTTCAATCCGTTGGGCAATCAAGAACCCGCTCAATCCGATTCCGGTTTTGAGATGGTAAAACAAAAAACAAATCGAATGAAAATCACTCGACGTAAAACTGCTTGAAATTAAAAGTAATGAACAATGTTTGATGTTTATTCGCACATTTTACAGCCAATTCAAGAAGAAGCAATAGTGAATTAAGAGAAAAAAAAGGTGGAAAAATAACCGTTGACACACCAACGACACACCAAAAGCAAAAAGCGCATCGAACGATGCGCTTTTCTTCAATATTTATGGTGGCTTGGGACGGGATCGAACCGCCGACACGCGGATTTTCAGTCCGCTGCTCTACCAACTGAGCTACCAAGCCGTTTCGTATTGTCTTACAACAGCACGAATTTGTAAGTGTAAATAATTCATAAAATGATGTCAAATCTATAAGCTGAAATCTTCAAAATATCAAAAAAAACGCCTAAAATCGAAAAAAAGGGTTGACATACAAAGTTATAATACTATAATCCAATTTAGCGGCTGTTATGCCCATGGCAGCCGCATACCTTCCGAATTCCGTTTGATACCTGCCCGTGCCGGTTTGAACGCCGTCGCTGTCTTCCGGGGACGCAACATTCAAGCCGGCACAGCTATTTTAAAATTTAATTGAGGTTTTGATTTTTTATATTTTTATGTCGAACAAATTAATTTTGGTTTTAGTTTTAATTAATTTTTTGATTGGTTTTGCTTGCTCTTCGGCAGGCGAAAAAACGTCGAATTCTGCCAACAGCGCAAATGTGATGACAAACATCGATCCGAAAAATATGCCGCCTGGACTTTCGGGAAGTCCGATTCCGCCTTCGGGAAATTCGACTCCGGGAATTCCTGATCTGAAATCGGGAAACGCGAATCTTCCGAAAGGAGCAACACCGACGCCGGGCATTCCCGACGAAGAAACATTGAAAAAACAGTTGCGCGGACAAGTTCCGAAAGGCGCGACACCGACACCGGGCATTCCTGATCCTGCAACTTTGAAAAAGCAGATGAATCAGCCCGTGAATGTAAATGAAGCAAATCCCGAAGCCGCAAATACAGCGACAAGCGGAATTGATCGAGAAAGAAAAGTTAAAAAACCTTAGATTCAAGCAATTTACAAACAAAAAAGACGGAGCTAAAAAACTCCGTCTTTTTTGTTTTTCATCGCCTAAAATTATGCTTCAGCGGTTTCGGAATGTAACATACCGAGTTTGACCTTCACATCGTGTTCGATACGGTCAAACATTTCGCGGTTTTCTTTGAGCATATTTTTGACGTTCTCGCGTCCTTGACCGAGCCGTTCGGTCGAATACGAAAACCACGCGCCTGATTTTTCGACGATTCCGTTATTGACCGCCAAATCGAGCAGATCGCCTTCGCGCGAAATTCCTTCGCCGTACATAATGTCGAATTCGCATTCGCGGAACGGCGGCGCGACCTTGTTTTTGACGAATTTAACCTTCGTGCGGTTTCCGACAACCTTGTCGCCTTCTTTGATCGCGGCGATGCGGCGAATGTCCATACGAACCGAAGCGTAGAATTTCAGAGCTTTTCCGCCCGTCGTCGTTTCAGGACTTCCAAACATCACGCCGATCTTATCGCGTAATTGGTTGATGAAAATGAAACAAGTATTCGTGCTCGAAATCGCGCTCGTCAATTTTCGCAAAGCCTGCGACATCAAACGCGCCTGCAAACCCATGTGCGAATCGCCCATATCGCCGTCGATTTCCGCACGCGGAACGAGTGCGGCGACCGAATCGACAACGATCACGTCGATGCTTGCCGAACGAACGAGCGTTTCGGCAATGTCTAAAGCCTGTTCGCCCGAATCCGGCTGCGAGATCAACAATTCGTCGATGTCAACACCGAGTTTTTCAGCATAATCCGGATCCATCGCGTGTTCAGCGTCGATGTATGCGGCAACTCCGCCCATCGCTTGCGCCGAAGCGACGACTTGAAGCGCGAGCGTCGTTTTACCCGAACTTTCCGGTCCGTAGATTTCGATGATGCGACCGCGCGGCATTCCGCCGACGCCGATTGCCGCATCGAGGCTTAAACAACCCGTCGAAATCGTGCCGATGTCTTCTTTCGGCTGTTCGCCGAGCTTCATAATCGAGCCTTTGCCGAATTTCTTTTCGATTTGCGATAAAGCCGATTCGATCGCTTTACCTTTTGATTCTGTTACCATTTTTACTGCTTCTCCAGCCATTTTTAATCTCCTTTTTTATGCTTTTTCCAGCAAACTGAAAACAGTCTAGCATAAAAAAGGGCGTTTGTGAAATTCTGTTGCACGTATGAAACAAATATTTTTTCGAGAATTTCTTGTTGGAGTTTTAACTTAATAAAAAATAATGTTTAGTGCAAGCTTTAAAGCGATAAAACGCGAACGATTCATAGAAAATCGTCCGCGTTTGTCTTTTGATTCGTGAAAATCTTATCTTGAATACATTCCTGCCGCACTGAAAACAGCCGCCGCGCCGCCGCTCAAGCCGACAGGTGGAACGATGACGGATAATTCCGCACCGTTGACGGTTAATTTCACGTTTTCGGCGACGGCTTCGAGCGAATCCTCGTGAAAGGGAAGATTAGGCGATTTGCGATTCACGCGGGTTAATTCCCCCAAATTCGAAAATTCAAGAACGATCTCGAAACCTTCGACTTTTACGAATGCTTTTGCCGAATCGGAATCGTTTTCGATCGAAATTTCGCTGATGATCGTCGGCACAGATTCAAAAGACGTTCCGGCGAAGATGTTTGCGCCGAAATAATCGCCGACGTTTTTGTCGGTCGAAACGAAACCCATCACTTTCGGTGCGCCGGTTTCGTCGGGCAAAAGAATCATTCCCGAAGGCGCAGAACCGACAGGCGTGTGAACCATTCTGGCGACGTGGACGATCACGTTCGGCATCGGCATATTTTCATTTGAAAGCGCGACGAGATCGACACCGCCTTCCCAGCTCATCCAATTTGTAACTGACATAATTTTATTCTCCTTTATTAAATATTATTGCGGTGAAACTGCCGCGATTCGTCCCAAAATGTCCTTTGCGAACTTATGATTCGGATCGATTTGGAGCACTTTGTCCATATCGGCTTTCGATTGCGCGTAGTTTTTTAGATCGAAATAGATCGCGCCGCGAAAAATGTATGCGCTGATATAATTCGGATTTAATTTCAAAGCCTGATTCAGGTCGGCAATCGCCAGATCGTTTAGTTTCTTTTTGTTGTAAGAGATCGAGCGGTCGAGATACGCTTTTACATAATTCGGATCGAGCTTCAAAGCCTGATTGAGATCGGCGATGGCGAGATCGGGAAGGTTCTGCGAATTGTAAATTACGGCGCGATTGTTCCACGCTTCGATATAAGTCGGGTCGAGCTGGATCGCTTTATTGATGTCGGCGAGCGCGAGATCGTTTTGTTTCTTTTTGAAATAAACGCCGCTGCGATTGACGAACGCTTTCATATAATTCGGATTAAGTTCGATGGCTTTGTTGTAATCCGTCAAAGCCGAATCGATATTTCCTTTGTCCGAATAAGCGATGCCGCGATTGTACCAAAACTGCGAATCATTCGGCGCAAGCGTGATGCCTTGCGTGTAATCGGCGATTGCGGCATCGTGATTTTTATTTCTATTATAACTCAAACCGCGCTGAAAAAGTGCGTCGAGATAATTCGGTTTGATCGTTAAAGCCTTTGTATAATCCGAAATCGCCAAGTTATACATTCCCGTAAAGTAATAACATTGAGCGCGGTTATACCAAGGCTCAGCCGCAGTCGGCATTAAACTGATCGCGGAAGAAAAATTTGTAATCGCTTCCGTGTATTGTTTGTTTTTATAAAACGCATTTCCGCGATCGAGAAACTGTTGGGCAGTTTGACCGTAGGAAACGAAAGCAAAAATCAAAATTGCGAAAATCGACAAGCTAAGTTTTTTCATAAAATTTACCTCTCCACACTGAATCGCAGAAGTTCTAAAAAAAATAGGTCAAAAATATGAAAAATTATTCTGCTTTGATTTTTATCGGCACGATGCGCGACCATTTGCCGTTGCCGGTGCAGAGGCTGTAAATGTCGTCTTTACTCACTTTCACGCTCTTTTTCGTTTCGCCGTTTTCGTAAATGATCTCGAAAGTTCTTTGTTTATAGTTAAAATCGTTGTCTTTTTTGATCATACAGCTATTTTCGGACTGATTTAGCTTGACGGCGTAAAAACCGTCGATCAAAAAACTGCAATCGGCGCAATATTTTTGAAGGATTTCGGGCGAATTTTTGATGCCGTAAAGATCGGAAAATGCATTCATTGCGCGCGAAAGCGTTTTTGCGATCAAACCTTCGGAATAAGTGCACGAATCGGCTTGCGGATTGTCGATTTCCTGCAAGGTCAGTTTATCGAAAGCGTCTGTGATCGGATTATTTTTTGCATCGGTCAATTCGACGACGATCATCCGCGAACCGTCGAACGGACAATGCTGTGCAACTGTATTTACAACAAAAAACGAAAGACTGAATAAAAAGAAACTAAAAATCAAACTAAACTTTTTCATAAAATCTTATTTTCCCAAGCTGCAAATATTGATCGTTGCAAAACCTAATTCCTTGACCTTCTTTTCATCGGCGATCGAAAGTTCCTTTTTGCCCATTTCGCAGTAAATCGCCATTCTGCCCATATAAGCGGTTTCGAGCGTCGGATCGAGTTCGATGGCTTTGGTGTAATCGGCAAGCGCGAGTTCTTTTTTGCCGAGCCGCTCGTTGCACATCGCGCGACCGTTGTAGGCGCGGGCATTTTTCGGATTATATTTGACGGCTTGCTCGAAATCCGCCAAACCGAGCTTCAAACGGTTGAGCGTTTCAGCGTCGGGATTCATATCCTTATTGCGCATATCGGTCGAATACATCAAACCGCGTTCGACGTAAGCCTCGTCGAAATTCGGTTTGTATTTGATCGCCGAACTCAAATCTTCGAGCATTTTTTCGTGCTGTAAGCGAATTTTTCCGATCACGTCGTCATCCGTGCTGACGCTGTATGGAAATCTTTTATACGCCATCGCACGGTTAAAATAAGGCATCGCGTATTCCTTTTTTTCATTGATGGCGCGTGTGAAATCGGCAACCGCCGCATTTCCGTCCTGCATCCGAAAATAAAGCATTCCGCGCGTATTGTAATATTTCGCGCTGTATTTATTTTGTTTTAATGCTTCGTTAAAATCGAGCAACGCTTCTTTATAACGACCTTCGTCGCGGTTGATCGTGCCGCGCACATAATACGCTTCCGCAAAGGTCGGCGCGAGCTTGACCGCTTTATTTAATTGTTCGATCGCGTCTTTTTCGTCCAGATAAAATTTCGCCAAACCGAGCTTTGTGTAAGCCATTTCGTTCGGTTCGATGGAGATCGACTTTCCAAAATCCGTGACGGCTTCTTTGTAAAAACCGAATTCAAGAATCAATGTTCCGC
>DAITPE010000267.1:0-7818 GCA_036833775.1 Pyrinomonadaceae bacterium
TAAATTTACGACCGCTTCTCGTTTTTCGACGGAAAAGATTTGTAATATATTTTCCGTTTCAATTGGAATTTTGCTTGGTTTCATATTTTGCCGACGGACTTGCGGGAATGTTCAAAATTACGTCGCTTGCGCCTGTTCCCGAAGTTGTTTTGACGGGGCTTCCAGAAGTTACGTAATTAATTTCCCAATCGTAGCTGACAGTGTTTCCGGCGGAGATCGAAAGCGTCAAATATTTGATGCCCGATTCGCCTTTGTTCCAAATGATCGCAGGTCGCGGCGGCGGTTGATTCGGTGCGGTCGAAGCCGTTCCTTGCGCGACTTTTGCTTTGATGACGACCTCGACACTTTCAAATGTTGCGGTTGACCAATTAATCGCCGTCGGATCGATTTGCAGTGTGAAATATTGCTGTGTCGCGGTAATCATAATGCTTGCCTGATCGTTTTCGACCATTGCATCATTAATGTCGATCTGCTGCGGCACGGCATCGATCGAAGCCGAATAAACCAAAGGCTGATCGCCGTTGATAAATCCGACAAAAGTTTCTCTCGCAAAAAGATTTCCCGTGCTGTCGGGCTGCGGCGTGATCGTATAAACCGCCGGAGAATCTTTCGTCGGCTGAGTTCCGACACCCGAAGGCAGATTCGGCGGCGCGGCATACCACATCTGCACCGTTGCGTCGAAGATCGGCGACGACGAAGCCTGCGAAGCCGGAACGTAAACGATGACATTGCACGAATGAACCGCATTCGATGCCGGAATTATCTGCGAATATCCGGTTGCGCCTTGCACCAAAGGCGCTTTATACGTGACATTTCCGGGGTAAATGTAAGTGACTTGATAGTTGTATGAACTATCGAGCGGAATCGGTTGATAACTCGAAATATTTCCTTTTTGCGGATTGTCGGTTTTCAGGATTTTGATCGTTTCTTGAATTATCGGCGCGTTTCCGTCGCTGTTGATATAGCTCAGCGAAACGTCAATTTCCGTCGGCTGTGTTCCTTCTCCTGTAAACGCCTGTTGTGCGTCGAACGTAACGGTGAAAATTCCCGCCGCCGCAAGCTGAAGCGTAAAAGTTCCTTCGGTAATGTCGGAAACCGTTCCCGTGACCGGATTCATACTCGTATCTTTGTAAGTTACAGTGTATTCCAAACCCCAAGCCGAACCTTGCGTTTCATCAAACGGCGCAGTAAAAGTTTGACTTTCGTTATACGTGAAAGTGTAAGTCGCATCGGCTTCCTGCAATCCGGGATAATTCACCGTCACCGTTACTTGGTCAACCAAAACCGCGACGTTTTTATAGTCTTGCGAATTCAGCATAATTTCCGCAAAACCGTTGTTTGCCGCAAACGGCAGAAAAGCGGAAACGGTCATTTTTTGCTGTTGTTCGTTGACGGAAGCAATGAAAGATTGAATATTCTGCAAAACCGGCAAAGCGGCTTTCGGCGAAATTACCCAATCTACGACCATATTTTCGCTGTAAGTATTCGTAAAACTGCTGACTTCGTTGATGTTGAAACTGTTGTCAGACGAAAGACCTTGCAGTTTGATGGTTTCTTGAACTTCCGCCGTGACGAGATCGGCGATCGTGTCGTTTGCCCAATCCGAAACCGCTTGCCGCAAAGCATCGGACGGATTGCTCGTTCCCCATTCGATATTTACCTTTGTCGAAGCCGATTCATTCAGCAATGTCTGCACCGAACCCGGACTCGTTTCGTCGCCCCAACTGTCATACGAAGGCTGTGTCACCTGATATTGATACGCGATCGAAGAATCGAAAGAAAGCGTTGCCGTAACGGCAGGAAGACGCGCCGGAACGCTGACTTTGTATTCGACCTGAAACGCGCTCGTTCCGGTCGAAAATCCGTTTACCGCCGTGTCGAGCTGCTCTTTCGTCATTTGCAAGAGAAAGCTTGCGGCGTTGCTGCCGTAACTCGAAACAGGCGCGGAATAAGTAATATTTCCCGAGCCGTCCGCAAAATAAAAATAAGCCGTTCCGCCGTTGTTATATTGCAGCGAAGAAAATTTGTAAGGCGTTTGGGCGTTTGGAAAAAACGTCGGAATTTGTGCCGTGATGGCGGTTTCGACTGTTTGCGGCACGGCTAATTCGACATCGAAACGCAAAAAACCCGCGCCGTTTCCCGCGCCGTCGGTCGCATAACGCGTAATCTGAAACGACGGATTGTTATTGCTGTCCAGCACGAATTGCGGGCGCGGAATGATATAGAAAGTGCTCGGATCGGTATCGTCGCCGTAATAATCCCAATCGTAGCCCGAAGCGTCTTGATAAGTTCCCTTGATTGTAAAATTCAGCATTTATTTGTCTCCTTGGTTAATTTCGCTTTAACCTTATGAATTGGTCGATAATTTTTGCACATTTTCTTGACTCGTGGGCGGATTCAAAACAATGTCGTTGCTTGCGGCAGGCGAAACTTCCATCGATTGCCATTTCGTCGAAAAAGCCGAAAGATCGTCCCATTCCGCCTGCGTCATTCCGAGATCGAACTGGCTCAAAATCGTCGAAACCGGATCGGTTCCCTGCAAATCGCTGATAATGTCGCCCAGCGCGGTGCTGTCCGAATTCCAACCGTCGATCGTTTCCTGTAATGAATTAATTACGTCGTCGAGTTCGTCAACCAGCGAAGTAAGCGCGGACGAAGCTGTTTCGAGACTGACAAGCTGAACGGTCAAGGAAGTCATTTCCAATTCGTATTCGCCTTCTTCTTGCGCCTTTTGAAGTCTTGCATTAACGGCGGAAAGTAGTGCGTTGATGTCCATCGATGCACTGACGATGAAGATCAAACCGATCGTCAAACCGAGAATTTTTCCCGCATCGCCGAATTTTCCGCCATATTTCATCGCGTTTGAAGCCATCGATAAATCTTTCTGCGCTTTGATCGTGTCAACTTCGATGTCTTGATCGTATTGCGCGATCATCGTATTGATTTGCGCCAAGGTCGTGCGCGCCGCCGCAAGATCGTCTTTGTCCAGCGATTCTAATTGTTGAAACGGCGAATAATTGTCCGAAAAATTATTTGCGTCGGCGGAAATCGATGATTCGATCGCTTTCAGCGAACTCATTACGCCGCCGAGCGTCGAAAGTTGCTGACCGATCGAAGCTTGCAGACCGCCGAAAAGTTTTTGCAGAGTTTCGCGGTCGGGATCGGAATTTTTGAGTTCGTCCAAAACCAGCGGAATCGTGTTGTTCCACAAAGTTCCGTAGTTTATCGCCGCTTGCGGAATCTGCGTCAGATTCGGCTGAACGTCGTTAAACCAACTCTGACAATGCGTTTTCGCCGTCGCCAAAGCAGTTTGCATCGCGGCGATCAATTCATCCTGATTTTCTATTTTTTCTTCGAGTTCGCTGAAAGTAATGTCTTTAAGATCGACGTTCAAAACATTGTAAACCGAACCTTGCGCTGAAATTCTGTCTCGAAATACTTGTGTCAACTGCTCTTTGGCGGCTTCCACGTCGAAAGAAAGTTTATTCATAATTTTCTCCTCAATTTTTTTGATATGACTAAAACGACAGCGAAAAAAGATTTGAAAACCTTATTTCGCTGTCAGTGTTTTTATTGAACCTAGACAGCACTTGCGCTGGCTGGAATGGTAACGTTCATCGGACTCAACTTCGCAACGACGGGCGGTTGGGCAAAGAGAGATTGTTCGAAATCCTGCATCTGACCTGCAAAAGTTTCGAGCTGATTCCACTGCGTTTGAGCGGTTTGCAGATCGACCAAACTCATAATGTCGCCGATCGCTTTTTCCGAATCGTTCAAATCGGTCACGACTGCTGAAATTTTCGCCGACAAAGTTGCCCACGTATCGAGAATTACCTGCACGCTCTGCATCGCCAATTGCGATTGCGTGACAAGCGTTCCCAATGCTGATTCAGCCGTGTTAAGTGCTTGCACTTGAACGGTGAGCAATGAAACTTCCAATTGATCGAAAGCTTCTTTCTGCTGTGCTTCTTGTTTTTGCTCGATCGATGAAATAAGCTCGCCGACCGCAACTCCCAAACCGATCATTCCGACAACCAAACAGATACAGCCGACGACCGCGCCGACTCCGGTTTCTGCGCTTGCCATTCCGATTCCGCCGCCGACGATCAACGCGACCGACGCGCCGACCGCGACCGATTCCGCCGTGATTGCCGTATTCAAAGTCGAAATCGTGTCGTCAAGTCCTTTGATGGCAGTATTCAACGCGGTAATGTTGGATTGCTCGAACTGCTGAATTGCCGCAAATTGATTGTTGCCCGAACTGAAATTTCCGTGGTCGCCCGTCACTTCCGTATTGAATGTTTGCAGATTCGTGATTTCCGTGGCGATCGCGTCGGTTTGTTCTTTGATCTTGCCGAGCAATCCGTTGAAAAGTTCGACGAGTTCCGTTCTTTTATCGGGATCGGGCGTAACCAAAAGCGATTGAACGAGCGGAAGAATCAAAGCCATCTCAGCTTGAAACTGCGAATTGAAATTGATTATCGCCTGCGGAATCGAAGTCAGACCCGGCTGGATTGTATTGCTCCAAAATTGTCCGTGCTGTTTGGCGGTCGTCAGATTTGCATTGACCGTTTGCAGCAAAACCGCCGGATCGGCAGGCAATTTGCTTTGAATATCCGAAGGCAAAGTTTTAAAGTTTACGCCCGAAATATCTGTGTTTTGCAATGCCGCGACATATTTTGCGACATTCGCTTTGGCGTTGATATATCCGGCAAGTTTATTTTGTTGATCGGTCAGATCGACCGCTAATTGAACTGTCATTTTTTTATCTCCTTAATTGTTTTTCGTTGCGCCGTTTTGGCGGCGGTTTAATTGTTTTGGTCGGAAAAGTTTTGAAACGATATTCAAAACTTCATAAATTTTTGCGCTCGTTTCGGCGGAAAATTTTCAATTTCCCCCGACGATCAAAGTCGCAGCAAAATCTGATAATTGCTGCCATTGCGTCTGCGCCGTTTGCAGATCGCATTGGCTTAAAACCGTCAAATATTCGTCCGTTTGCGCGTCTTGCAGATCGGCAATCACGGCTTGAACTTTTTGCAGAAAAGTCGTCCAAGTATCGAGAATGCTTTGAATTGCTTGTTCGGAAACGGATTGATTGCTGAACTGATTTTGCAAAACGGCTTTTGCTAAAATCAGCGTAATAATGGTCGGATCGGCATTTACGCCGCTGATTTTCAGTGAAATATCGAAGTTGACTTCAACGATCGTTTGGCAAGGTCCGAGAATGTTCGTATCCAAAAAATTCTCGCTGATGATCGTTGTCAGTTGTTGAATCCAAGTTTGGCTATCGGAAAATCTGGCGGAAACCGTTCCCAGATTACTGCCGATTTTGTCTTGATCGCTTTCGACATTTGCGTAATAGTTTTTGATTTCGGTCTGCACCGCCGTAACGGATTTTTCTTGATCGGAAAGCTTGCTAACCAAATTCCCAAAAAACGTATCGACATTTTGTTTTTGCTCATCGGTCGGCATTCCGCCGGCGTTTTCAATGTCTTGCTGAACGCTTAAAATTTGACTACTGATGCTCTGAAACGAATCGTTGAAATCAACGACCGACTGCGGAATGTTTTTCGTCACATCGGGACAGATTGTTTTCAGCCAAGTTACGGCGTGACTTTGCGAAGTTTCCAGATCGGTTTGAATCGGCGCAAACCAATCCGGCGGATCGGAAACTCGCGGCACGGCGGTCACGGTCGCTTGTGCATAATTTGTCACGTTTTGCGCTGTGTTCAGATTGGCTTGCAGCGCGGCTTTTGTTTGATTTACGTCAATTTGAAGCGACGAATCGCCGCTTGAAAACGTGCTTTCGGACGTCGGATTTTCTTTAATTAAGTTATTAGTTGACATACTTATTTCCCATTTCAACGCGTTTCGCGGCTAATCAAGCAGATTTTGCAAACACTTGCAAAAAAAAGCTTTTTTCCCGAAACGCCGAATTCGGCAAAAGACAAATCTGCTTGCGGCATTTATGAAATGCCGTAAACGTAAACGAATTATTTGGTTGATTTAGAAATAGAAAATGAAGTAAGATGCAACTTGTCACGGTGTGCATCTTGACGGATTCATATTCGCTTCAAGATCAACCAAACAGTCTGAACGGTAATTCCAGTTACTGTTCAGACTTTTTCATTAAAAAACAAAAAACCGAAAATCTTTTTATCAAAAGACTTCCGGTTTCTATTAAATTTGCGCTGTAAACTGCCTTTATGTTTTCTCGAAAAGATCGCTTTGCAAACACACAAAGAAACTTCTTCCCGCAAAAAAGTGGAAGAAATATTAATAAAACAGCAATTACAGGGGCAGTTAAACATTTAAAGCTTAAATAATAAATCGATCGAAATCGGTCTATTTGCTTTTACTTATCAAATGCCGAAATCTTTTCAGATATTCGCACATTGATCTCTCAAACACTTCAAAAGTCAGTCATAAAATTCGGCTGACAACTTAGGAAAATGCATAATTTTTTATTTCCCCAAATAAAAACATTTTCCAAAAAAAATTGCTGCTAATCACTAATTCAGAAATTGACGTTATCACAGCTTAAAATGTAGTGTCAACCTTTTTTTTAATTTCAATCCATTAAATCTAAGAAACGTAGAAAAAAAAAGAAAAAATAAAAAGCCTATAAAATGAAGGTTTCAGGCAAATTTTGAGTTCTGATCGGGTAATAATTTAAATTTTTCGTTGAGGCAAACGTCGTGTTGAAAGATTATAATTTTTATTTTAAGACGGCATTGAAGCTGTTAGTCAAACCAAAAATGCTCGATTTCTTGCCACCAAGCATCGAGCATTTTTTTATTTAATTTCAAAATTCCTTCGCGTGTGACATTTTCGGGCGGCGCAATTTTGGTTTTCAGCGCGTCGTAAACCTTTTCGCGTTCGGCGTTTTGCGTTTTTGAAAGCAGATGCCAAAGCGTGAGCGAATCGTAAAGGTCGGCTTCTTTCAAAACAGTTTCCAGAGCCGCATTTCCGCCGTTTTCAAAATCGAATTTGTAAAGCGCGGACTGAAAATCTGCTGTCGAATCTTCGGCGAAAGGTGTGCCGATTCCCTTTCCTTTTTTAGTCAAAGCGATCGCGCCGGCGGGAACGATCGAAGAAAAATTCCCGTTTTCGAGCGCGACAAATCCGCCCGTAACGTGAAGTTTGGAATTCCCGAATTCGTCAACTTCAAGCGTGTATTCACAGCCGAGATCGACCGCAACTGCCGACGGCGTATCGACAATAAAAAGGCGTGGCGGCGCAAAGATTTTCGCTTTCAACTCGCCTTTTTCGAGCGAAAGACGATGTTCTGTAGATTTTGTTTCAACCAATTTCACCCGCGAATTCGGCGCGATTTCGACATTTCCGATGTCTGCGACTTGAATTTTCGCTTTTGAATTTTCGTCCGTTTCGAGAAATTCACCGACTGCAATTTTTTCGTTTGCAAACGAATTTCCGATCTTCGGCATTCCCGCCAAAACTTCGACATTCCATGACACCGAACTCGTCTTCAACGAAAGATTTTTCTTTGAATTATTTTTCGGTTTAATCGTTAAATTTTTACGTTGTTTTTCGGAATTTTCAATTATGTTTTTTAATGCGTTCGGCTCTTTAAAGTTAGAATTTTCGATCAAAATTTCAGGCTTTCTTGCTTCATTTCCTAAACTTTGATTTGAATCGAAAACGGTTTCGTTTTTTCTCTGAATCGTTTGCGGATTTTCAATTTTTTGAGTTTCATTTTGCACGATCTCGGGCGATTTTTTCGGTAAAAAAATAAAATAAATTCCCGCCGTCAAAACTAATATCGCTAATAAACTCGTTGCTGCGAAACGCAAATTG
>DAITPE010000268.1:0-7770 GCA_036833775.1 Pyrinomonadaceae bacterium
TTTCTTTCTAATTCTAATGGAGATGGATATAAATATTTCTTTAATATCAACAACAAGTTCATAAAACACTTAAGAAGTGCAAGTAATGAGTTTGCTGATATTTTTAATGGGCAATTAGACGATTTTTTTCAAGATACGAGCAAAAAGATATTTAAGGATACAAATTTTAATATTGATTTCACACTTATCGAAATTAAACGTAGATTAAACTATATATTTTCCTTGAAGAAAAAAATTGTCGATGGGTATATGAATATTAGTTTTGACTATGATTCCCAAAAAATACTTTTCGATACTGAGAAATACTGGAAAAACGCTTCAAGTTATTCAGTAAAAGAAGAAATCTTGTATCTTGCTTTGCAAAGTATGACCTCTTTAATATATCCAAAACCATTTTTACTTCCAGCAGAACGTAATGCGTTTATTATTACCTACAAAATGCTTGCAAACAGACGGTATAAAATTTTAAGACAAACTCAAAGAAAAATTATAAGCGGACGTGCTAATGAAAGACAGTTTGATTTGCTAAGAGAACAAGGAGATATTCGTTATCCACAACCGATAGAAGATTTTCTTGACTTTTTAACTGACGTGGAACTTCAACATAACGCAATTGAAGATTCTCAGGAAAGACTAAGATTTCACGAATTAGCTAATAAAATTGAGATAAATATTCAATCAAGTAACAAAACTCAATTTAAATCTACAAAATTTGGCGGTAAAGAAATTAAAGTCAGCATAAAAAAAGGATTAGATATTGATTTATATAACGCTTCTTCCTCAATAAAACAGCTAGCACCGTTATTACTTTATTTGCGTTATCGCGCAAGAACGGGGGATTTACTTATTGTTGACGAACCCGAAATGAATCTGCATCCCGAATCGCAGGCGAAATTGCTTGAAGTTTTGGGGATGTTGGTCAATGCGGGTGTGAATGTTTTGCTGACGACGCACAGCCCTTATTTTATGTCGCATTTGAATAATCTGGTGAGCGGCAAAACGGATGATGAAAATGTTTTGAAGGAACAGGCAAAATCGCTCTATCTCGGCGACGAACGCGCTTTTTTGAAGATGGAAGATGTCAGCGCATACGAGATGAAAAACAACAAGTTGAAAGACCTGAAAGACAAAGATTACGGCATCCGTTGGGACACGCTGAGCGATGTTTCGGCGGATATTCAGCAAAAGTTTTTTGAAATCTATGAAAAAGGGAACGAAACCTCAGCCGAAGACGAAATGTAAACTGCCTTCGGAATCAAACAAATTAGACTGGAACGAATTTAATTTTCTCGAAAACCTGCTCGTTTTCTGCATCACGGAAAAAAGAGACGTTCCGCCCGAAAACGGTCTGCACTTCCACATCACACCGCGTGATGCGGACAAGTCGCTCTGCATTTTGTTTGAAATTGACCGCAGAGGCGATTCGCTGTTCACGGACGGAAAAAGAAAACCCGATTTTATGGTTTTATATGCAAAAGCGGGTTTATGTTTGATTACAATTATCGAACTAAAAGGCGGTAAAGATATTCTTAATTCAATCGAGCAAATAAAAAACCTGCGTGAAAAATTAAATAGAGAAATAAAAGAACACCTTCCAAATAAATTTAAGGTAAAGTATCAAGCAATCATTCTTCACGCTCATGATAATCAAACACCAAATCATTTAATCGCTAAAGAATCTTCAAAAGATTTTTATATCAGACCTGTTCCAACTCGTGAAAAAGCTGAACTTTTCGACTGTATTTCACAAATTATAGATGAAAAAACAAAAATAGATACAACCAAACGAATCCATCCAAAAAGAAACGATTCATTTACCGAATCTATTTTAATGAACCATTCTATGCCGAAACGAACAATCGATAGTTTTTGCAAGGCAAACAAAAATATTGCCAATAATCGTGACGGAATTTATATAAATCATAAAATACCAGAGAAAAATTATTCGGCGTTGGCGGTTGATACCGAACGAATGAGAATCGGTTTGAAAAATCCAGAAGACCGAATAGAAAAAGACTTAAATCACATAGGTCTTCAAAAACCGAAACATTTCGAGATCGTCGAAATCGAAAGTTAAATTATTCGGGAAATTCTTCTCTCAGCATTCTTTCCATCACGCCGTTATGAGTCGGATTTTTTTTGAGATGTTGGCGGAGTTGGGCGAGTTCTTTTTTGCTGCCTGTTTTGAGAAGCTGACGCAGACCGTCTTCCCAGCGTTTGTATTTTTGATAGCGTTCGTAGCGTTCGGCAAAGGCGGCTTCGCCTTCTTCGGCGGCGGCATCGAATTCGGAAACAATATTTTGAAATTCGCGGCGTTGGGCGGGAGTCATCAATTTTAATTTTTTAAGGATTTCTTCGCGCTGTTCGACGGCGTTCATAAATTTCTGCAAGGCTTCGTTATACCAATCCGGCATCTCGAACTCGGGCGGTTTGATGCGGCGGGCAATTTCGGGCGAGCGTTCGGCAGCGGCGCGTTTCATTTCTTCGATGCGTTTTGCTGCATCTTCGATCACGGTTTCGACGGCATTGGCGAGAAATTCTCCGTCGGGATTATCGGAATCATAGATTTTTTTGCGGAGATCGTATAAACGCTCGAACCACTCGATCCGATCGGCTTCGACAGATTGCAGAAGTTTTTCGTCAGGCAATCTTCCGACAGCTACAAGAATTATGTCGGCAATCGCTTGAAGCTTTTCCATAAAGTCGGTCAGCGTAACTTTCTTTTGTGCTTCTTGTTTATCTGTGTTTTTTTTGCCCGTTTTCTTTTTCATTGAAATTCCCTCTTGAAAAACTATTCAACCATTTTTTCGATTCGATAATTTTCCTTTTTTTTCCGCCCAAAAGCAACAAAAAAACTTCCGTCGGCATCCAGAAATTGTTTTACCTTTACGCCTTATAATCTTTCGGAGAAATTATGACTCATTTCCGCTTTTCTACGCTTTTGCTGTTTGTTTTCGGGTTTAATTTATTCTGTTTTGCTCAGACAAACGAAAATTCCAAAGGTTTTATTGTCGGGAAAACCGTCGAACGCACGAGCGGTCAGCCTGTTTCGGGAGCACGGATCGCGGTTGCAGGCAAAACCGAAACTATTTCGGATGCGGACGGAAATTTTATCATGGAGATCGAATCGGGCGTTTACGACGTAAAGATCAGCGCGGACGGTTTTGCGCCGATCATCAAAAATCAGATCGGCGTGACGGGCAAACGCAACACTCTGCTCAATGCCGAAATGGATGTCGCCGCCGTCAGCGAATCGGTCGAAGTGCGAAGCGAGATTTTCGCCGTCAATGCCGAGCAAAACGTCAGCAACACGACGCTAAACCGCGAAGAAATCCGCCAAACACCCGGCAGCGGCGGCGATCCGCTGCGCGTGATAAATTCACAGCCAGCAGTTTCGGCGGCTTCGGGCGAATTTGCCGATTTGCTCGTGCGCGGCGGCACGGCGGACGAAAATCTCACCTTTATTGACAATATTCCCGTCGGCGATTTTACATATTTTACCGATAAATACGACGGAAACAGAGGCGGTCGCGCCGCGATCCTCGCGCCTGATGTTTTTGAAACGGCGGAATTTTCGGCAGGCGGTTTCGGCGTTCGCTACGGCGATAAAATGTCTTCCGCGCTCGACATACATCTGCGCGAAGCGAACCGCAAACGTGTGCAGGGCGTGATCTTTGCCGATTCGGGAACAGCGGGCGGAAGCGTCGATATTCCGCTCGGCAGACGCGGAAGCTGGCTTTTTTCAGCGCGGCGAAGCTACATCGACGTTGCGCTCGACGTTGCCGGAATCGCCGATCAGGGCATCATCGGCTATCCGCGCACGTTCGATTTTACGAACAAATTCATCTACGATCTTACGCCGCGCCACAAGTTTTCCGTTTCCGTGCTCAATTTTTTTGAAGACTTTAACCAGACCGACGATCAATCGACGAACATCGACCGCCGCACCGACCGTTTTCGGATGAAAAGAACTTCGCGGCGTTTGATCGCAGGCGCGACGCTGACCTCGAAGTTCGGCACGAAAACACTCGCGCAGACGACCTTTTGGACGAACGGCGCACATAACGACGGCGCATTTTATCAGCCTTTTACGAACTATCTGCAACGAGCGCGCGATCTGCGCGACGCGCAATTCGGCATCAAAGAAGAAGCGACTTCCGTCTTTTCCGACAATTTGCAGCTCGCTTTCGGCGGCGGCGTTTATTTTGACCGCGCAAATTATTTTACGTTTGAAAATTCGGCGCGTTTTTACAGTCCGCTCGAAGAAGAATTCAACGCCGCGCCGCGCCGAAACCGGCTGAATCTGGAAACGAAAACTTCGGCTTTCGGTTATTTCCAAACGAATTGGCGCATCACGCCGCGCTTTTCCGTCACGCCCGGAATCCGCCTCGATCGTTACGGCTTGACGAATGAAACGCTTGTCAGCCCGCGTTTTGCGGCGCGTTTTAACGCAAATTCAAAGATCGCGCTGACCTTTGCCGCAGGAATTTACCGCCAGCCGCCTGCGCTTTTCGTTTTATCGCTGACGGCGGGCAATCGAACTCTGAAATCGCAGTCTGCAACGCATTTTGTCGGCGGCATCGAATGGCTGGCGCGTGAAGATATTCGTGTGCGCGTCGAGGCTTATCAAAAAAATTATGAAAACCTGATTGTCCAGCCTTTGCGCCCGACGCAGAATTTCGCACTCGACGGCAATTATTTCAATTCGGGAAGCGGAACGGCGAAAGGTTTCGAGCTTTCCGTGCAAAAATCTCTGACGGGATTTTTTTCAGGGCAGGCATCTTACAGTTTTACGTCTTCGCGCCGCCGATTTTCCGATGGCGAAGCCGAATTTCCGGCTGATTTCGAACGCCCGCACCAACTAACGCTGATCGGCATCACGAGATTTTACGGTTTCAATATCGCCGCAAAATATCGGGTCGCGAGCGGTTTGCCTTATACGAGACGAACCGCTGTGGAAATAATTCCGAATTCAACGGTTTATATTCAACGCGTTTTACAAACTTCCGACATCAACGCACTTCGCCTGCCGAACTTTGCGAGTCTGGACATTCGCGCCGAAAAACGTTTCGGTTTCAAACGCTGGTCTTTCGCGCCGTATATCGATTATTTCAACGTCACGAATCACGACAGCATCGTTCAGCCGAATTACGAATTTTACCAACGAAATCCGCAATTTCTGCGCGAAAATCAACGCTTGCCGATCTTCGGTCTGCGCATCGAATTTTAGAATTTTTTACTTGAATTCGTTTTTATACGCGCTTTTTGCCGCGTGATAGCCGCACATTCCGTGAACGCCGCCGCCGGGCGGTGTCGAGGACGAACAAATATATAAACCTTTCGACGGCATCGAATACGGATCGAATTTGACGACCGGACGCGTGAAAAGTTGGGAAACGATGCCTGCACCACCGTTGATGTCGCCGCCGATGTAGTTGGCGTTTTGCGCTTCGAGTTCGGCGGGAGATTTGACCGCTTTTGCCAAAATGCAGTCGCGGAAACCCGGCGCGAAACGCTCGATCTGATTTTCGATGATGTCCGTCATATCGACGGTCGAGCCGTTTGGAACGTGGCAATATGCCCAAGCCGTGTGTTTGCCCTGCGGTGCGCGTGTCTGGTCGAAAAGCGTTTGCTGTGCGACGAGGACGAAAGGTTTTTCGACGATCTTTCCTTCATCGTGGGCGCGTTCGCCTGCCGCGATTTCTTCAAAAGTTCCGCCGAGATGAACCGTTGCCGCGTCGAAACATTCTTTTGCCTTCCACGGAATCGCGTCGGACAATGCAAAATCCATCTTGAACGCGCCCGCGCCGTATTTGAATTTTTCAAGGCGTTTAACGTAAGAATCTGGAAGGCGATGTCCGGCGATTTTGATGATCTGGCGCGGCGTGAGATCGAATAAAACGGCGCGTGATTTGGGCAATTCGTCGATATTTTTGACTTCAAAATCGGTTTGAATTTCACCGCCGAGCGTTAAAAAATAGTTTGAAAGCGTGTCGGCGATCTTATTTGCGCCGCCTTTCGGAAAGCCCCAACCAACGGCGTGTGCGGTCAAAAGCAGAACGATGCCGAAAGCCGCGCTCGGAATGTCTTCGAGCGGAATCATCGAATGCGCCGCGTTTCCCGCGAACATTGCGCGGGCGCGAACGTCTTTGAAATAACTGTCGGCAAGCTGTTTCGCCGAACGAAACGCCGTCAAGCCGAAATTCGCCATCAAAAACGGATGATTCGGAAAACGAAGCGGCGCGAGCAGATCGGGCGCGAGTTTGCCGAAATTGCGTGTAAAATGCGTGACGAGTTTTTTGTAGTTTTCCGCATCAGAGCCGAGACCAGCCGCAGTTTCGGCAATCGATTTTTTCAGTAAAATTGCCGTTCCGTCATCGAGCGGATGCGCGACCGAAGCTTTCGACTGGACGAATTCTAAACCTAAATCCTGCAAACGCAAGGAACGAAAAAAAGGCGAAGCGATCGTCAGCGGATGAATCGCCGAGCAAATATCGTGCGTGAAACCGGGCAAAGTAAGTTCTGCCGAACGCATTCCGCCGCCGATCTCGCTTTTCGCTTCGACGATCAAAACCGAAAGTTTTTTCTGCGCCAGATAAATTCCCGCCGCCAAACCATTCGGTCCCGAACCGACAATCACCGCATCGTATTTGTAATTTTTCACTTTGGAATTATTTTTAATTTTGCCCACGAAACACACGAAAAGCACGAAAAAAGAAGGATGTGACAGGTGAGACGGCGCGACGGCGCGATTTTTCTCGCTGTCTCACTGTCGCACCGTCTCATCGTCATAAATTTCCGCCATTTTTTGCTTCATTTTCGTTTCTTTCGTGTATTTCGTGGGCGAATCGTTTTTATTTTCCGCTTCTCTTCTCAGCGTCTTCGAGAAAATGATGACAAAATTTTTCCCATTCGCCTTCCTGCACGCCGAAATACGAACCGAGATTAACGGCGGCGTTGCGAATCGTTTCGAGCGAATTGCTCGTTTCGGATGAATTCATCTTTTCGTGCAAACCGATCACGTAAAGCCCGACATTATTGATCTTTTTCACAAGGCAGAAATTGTTTTCGGCTTCATCGGTGAAAAAATGCGACGTTACATCTTTGTCACGAGTTTCGTCGGTCGGATCGAAAGACGGTTTGACCTTTAACACGAATTCGTTTTCTGCTTCGTAAATATCGACGATTTTTACCCAATCGTATTTCATTGCGCCTTTCAGCGAAATCCGCATAAATCCGCCGATCTCAAAATCTTCGGCGGTCGTTTCCACGCCGTTTTCGTTGAAAAGTGCGAATGATGTAAGCATTGCGTGTTCGTTCCAATCGTGAATGTTGTGAAGCATTTTTTTGAGCGTCGAAAACACCTTTTCGGCAGTTTCGCTGTCTGCAAATTCTTTTTCCGCCGCGCTGATCGAACTGTGTTTTTCGTGCAAACTTGCTTGTTCCAAAAGTTCGTCGGTTTTGTATCTCGCTTCGTGTTCGTTCATTTTAACCTCGCTTTTTCAACAATTTATAAGCCAAAATCCCGCCGAAAACACCGACTGCGCCGAGCAGAATCGATTTTTTGTTCGGCGATACGGTTTTTAAGTATGTGTATGGATCGCGTTTGAATTGCTCGCCGGAAAAACTGCCTTCGACCGTATCGAAACCCGAAATCGGCGCGAAAAGATTGTCGCGATCGGGCAAATCTTTTTCGCCGCCGTCTTGTCCGGCAAAACCGATCGTTTCCGAAAAGAAATCGGCAGCGCGCGGCGAGATTCTTTCGGCGTA
>DAITPE010000269.1:0-7751 GCA_036833775.1 Pyrinomonadaceae bacterium
ACACCGAAGATTTAGTCGGCGAAGATGCAAAACTCGGAATGGTCGCTGCAAGAGTTTCGCAACGAACCACGAACGACGAACAACGAACAAGTCACACCACAAAATCCGACGTTTCGCCCGTTGAAAATATTCCGACCGCGCCGTTTTACGGTTCAAAGGTCGTCGAGATCAAAGATTTGACCAAAGTTTTCGCTTTTATCAACGAAACCGCGCTTTTCAAAGGTCAATGGCAATACAAACAAGGTCGTAAATCGAAAGAAGAATACGCGGAAATTCTCGAAAAAGAAGTTTATCCGCGCTTCAAGGAAATAAAAGCGCAGGCGATTCGCGAAAAATTGCTCGAAGCGAAATTGGTTTACGGATATTTTCCGTGTCAATCCGAAGGAAACGATTTGATAATTTATCAGGACGACGAAAAAACCGAGCGTTTACGTTTCACTTTTCCGCGTCAGCCGATCGAACAACGCGGCAGTAAAAATCTGTGTCTGGCAGATTATTTTGCGTCGAAAGATTCGGGCAAGATCGATGTCGTCGCATTCGATCTGGTGACGATGGGCAGAAAAGCGTCCGAACATTCAAACGAACTTTTCAAATCCGACAACTACACCGATTATCTTTTATTCCACGGTCTTTCGGTCGAATCTGCCGAAGCACTCGCCGAAATGTGGCACAAAAGAATCCGCGAAGAACTCGGCATCGACGGCGCAGATGCGAAAGATTTAACCAAACTTTTCCATCAAGGCTATCAAGGCTCGCGTTATTCATTCGGCTATCCGGCTTGCCCGAATCTCGAAGATCAAACGAAAATCTTTGAATTGCTTCAACCCGAAAGAATCGATGTCGAATTGTCAGACGAATTCCAACTTCATCCCGAACAATCAACCTCGGCGATCATAGTTCATCATCCGCAGGCGAAGTATTTTAATGTGGAGTAGATAAAGAGAGTATGGAAGAAATTGAAGTGATGACTTTGATTGGGGCAATTCGCAAGCGTCCGGCGATGTATACCGGAAGCACATCGATTAGAGGCTTCAACAATCTTCTTCAAGACTTGATACAAGATATTTTTGAGGCGACAGAAGCAAATTATTTTTCTTTCGAGTTACTTGGCAATGTGAAAGGAAAAATTACTTTCAAGAATCTTCAACAAACTATCTCGGCTAATGTCGCTTTGAAAAATTTTCCAAGAAAACATAATCCGTTTTTTTCGGCATACGAATTAGCCGCTTTAAATGCTTTGAGCAATTACTTTGAGTTGAAAGTTTTTGATAAAGATAATAACGAATTATTTCACCAAATCTTTGAAAAAGGCGAAATTAAACAAGGTGAAATAACCGATCAAAAATACGAAGCGGATAGTTATGAAATTACTTTTGATCTGGACGATTCGATATTTGAAATTTCCGAACCGCTCAATGCTAATTTTTATCTCGACCAATTAAGAAATCTCGCTTATCTGCATAAAGAAAAAACTTTGGAAATCATTTATGCCGTTGATGATAAAAAAAGCAATGCCGTCTTTAAATTTCAAAACGGATTGAAAGACAAAATTGATGTTGAAAGACTTAAAGGTTATTGCGGAACCTACTTTGATACATACGTCGAAAAGGCTTTTGAAAAATTCACTTTTGAAGCTGCTTTTTGTTTTCGGGAAACTTCAGTTGATGAATCATATTTGATTTCATACGCAAATTACGTTCACACTCACAAACACGGAACGCACGTCAGTGCTTTTCTCAAAGGAATTTTGCAAGCAACCGAACAATACGTCTTAAATAAACAATTAAAAGATGTAAAAATAACTTCGAGTAAAGCAATTTTGGAAACTTTGGTTGCCGCAATTCATATAAAAATGGATAAACCTCATTTTGAAGGAAGCGTAAAAAATAAGTTGAATAGTCCCGAAATTGTTTCACCGATTGCGGAATATATTTCGGAAATAATGCTCCAAAAAATGGAAAACAATCAAAAGTTAGCGGAAAATTTAATAAGTTATTTTCGACGTTTTGAATATCAAAGTTATTAAATTTGAATTATTAGTTGAATTTCACGGAAAACATCTTCAATAAACGTCCATTTTCTTGTCGCAATAATTTAGTTTTGGGTAGTTGAAGGAATTATGTCTAAAATTTTGTCCTTAGGCAAAACGCAATATCTCGGCGCGATGACGGATTTGCGTTTTGCTGATGGAGTTGTGTTTGCGGCGGTATCATCGTTTGCGGCGGCTCGGTTTATATTTGCGGCAAAATAATTGACGGCTTTGACGAATCAAAAAACTGTTGTAGAAAATAATTTTTCTTGAATCGATCAAGTAAACAGTAAAGTCGGCGGCATTTATCGAGTCTGAATAATTGTTGAAGCAACTGTTTCGCGTGTTGATTGAGCGGGTGAGCGTGTTGACTCGGCGGGCGGGCGTGTTGAGACAGCGGGCGCAGATGTTGATACGGCGGGTTTGCGTGTTGGTTCAGCGGGCGAGCGTGTTGATACGGCGGGTTTGAATGTTGGGACGGCGGGCGAGCGTGTTGACTCGGCGGGTGAGAGTGTTGATTGAGCGGGTGTGCGTGTTGGCTCGGCGGGTGCGCGTGTTGGTGCGGCGGAAGTTTGTTATGTTTATTGTTTCGAAATCGTAATCGTTAGGTGCAATTGCGAATTAGGTTAATATTTGTTTATGAAAATATTTGAAACAAAAGAATTAACAGCCGCACAGAAAAAGCACGTGGTCGAGATGTGGAATAATGAATATCCGGCGAATATTGCTTATTCGGATGTGTCGGGATTTGACGAATATTTGAACGGTTTTCACACTAAAAGACATTTTCTCGCCATCGACGAGAACGGCGAAATCGTCGGTTGGGCATTGATCTTCGATCGCGACGATGTACTCTGGTTCGCGATCATCATCGACGGCAAAGCGCAAGGCAAAGGTTTGGGCGTGAAGCTGATCGAAACGCTTCAATCTGCCGAGAAAAGGCTGTTCGGCTGGGTGATCGATAATGATGAATCGGTCAAATCGAACGGCGAAAAATATCGTTCACCACTCGGTTTTTATCGGAAATTAGGTTTCAAAGTTCATCATCACGAAAAGTATTTAAAGGGCGGAATTTCGGGCGTGAAGATCGAATGGCACGACGATAAATCGTGATATTTGAGAGTTTACGGCTTTTTGGGCTGATAACTCGGAACTTTCCTTCAACATCGAAAAAACTTCAAGATGTTTATATAAATTCAATGCGGTTTTTCCTCGGCGCATCGGATTTCTTTTTGATTAAAGCGAAAAAAAATCTTCGATATTGGGAAACTTTTCCAATTTCTGCTTGACTAATGAAAAAATCCAATTATTATGTTTAAAGTTTTAACAAATAAATCAGGTACTGAAACCGAATACGAAAATAAATCACAAATAAGACCTATAATAAGGTTCGATAAGTTGAAAAACATAATTGGTTTAACCAATTTGTTAAGAAATTTAACAAATTAAATTTGATGAGAAAAATAAATCCGAAAGACTTTACATTGGCAAAACGCGGAACGTCGCGCGAGATCAATAAACAGATCGCGCTGACCTTAATCGGCACGAATCAGCCGATCTCGCGGGCTGATCTTTCGCGTTTGATGGAAACGAACCGCGCGAATGTGACCTTTTTGATAAACGAACTTCTTGATGAAAAATTAGTCCGCGAGGAAGGTCGCGGAAGTGAAAAGACACGCGGACGCAAACCGACATTTTTATATCTTAATTCCAAAAAAAGTTTTGCCATTGCGGTCGATGTTCGCGCCAGCCGCACGTTTTTGATGCTGACCGATTCCCTCGGCAGACAACTCGGCGACGTGATGACGTTTCCGACCGAGTTTAATTCGTCAAAATTTGCAGCGCATCTAAAACATCACATCGGCAGAATTTTGGAAGAAAGAAATATGAATATCGCCGAATGCGAAGGCATCGGCATCGTAATTCCCGGAATGCTCGATCGGAAAACCGGACGCGTGATGCGTGCGCCGACGCTCGGCTGGCACGAAGTAAATTTACAAACCGAATTACAGAAAGAATTCGATGAAACCGAAGTTCATCTCGAAAATTCGGGCAAAGCCTGTGCGCTTTCGCAAGTTTGGACGACCGGCGGAAGCTCGCCGACTTATAACGATATCGTTTTCGTTTCGATCTCCGACGGAATGGGAATCGGTATCGTTATAAACGGTGAATTGATGCGCGGAAAACACAATACGGCAGGTGAATTCGGACACGTTCCGCTGAGCATCGACGGTCCGCCGTGTTCGTGTGGTGCGAGCGGATGTTGGGAAGCGTATGTTTCAAATCCGGCGACGATCTCGCGTTATCTGAAGCGAAATGCTTCGGCGTTTCAGCCGAAATCGCTCGAAACGGCGGAGTTTACGATTAACAATTTGATCGAACGTGCCAAAAAAGGTGACAGTCTGGCATTGACGGCTCTGCATTCGACAGCGCGTTATTTAGGTCTTGGACTGGCTTCGATCGTCAACGCGATCGATCCGGCATGTATTTATATCGGCGGCGAAATAACGGAAGCCTGGGATTTGATCGAGCACGAGGTCAAAAGCGCGATCAAAGAAAGAACTTTGACGAAAGAAAACGGCGAAACTCCGTTACGAATTGTTCCGGCGATCGAATATCCGCGACTTCGCGGTGCGGTCGCATTGATTATTGCTCCTGCATTTGCGGCTCCGAAGGTCGCATAAAATTCCGGTTAAATTATTCAGCAAAATTTGTCCGTTTCAAAAAAGGCAAATCTTTGTCAGGGATAAGTTTACCCAAAAATCGGCGAAAGCTCGAAAAAAACTATAAAAATGGCAGAAAAAGGATTAGTGAACATATTTGGAGGATTTTACAAAATGATTAGTAAAGAGCGAACTTATTTATTTCAAGAGCGGAAAATATTGTTTTTATGTTTACTTTTATTGCTCTCGATTGCCGGAGTCAGAAGCGTTTCTGCTCAAACGACTTCCGGCAGAATTTCAGGAACCGTGACGGATTCGAACGGCGCTGTGATCTCTAACGCGACCGTTGTCGTTTCCGATCCGGCGACAAATTTGAACCGCACCGTGACAACCGACGAAAACGGTTTTTACACGGTGACGAATTTGCCCGTCGGAACTTACAGCGTTTCGGCGGAAATGCAGAATTTCAAAAAAGCCGTGCAAATAGACAATGTTTTAAACGCCGACGGACGTTTGACGATCGATTTTTCACTGCAAACCGGAAGCGTCAGCGAGGTTGTCGAAGTTGTGCAGGAAAGCGGCGAAACCGTGAATACGACTTCGGGCGAAGTCGGCAAAGTCATCGACGGACAGCAGGTTGATAATCTCGCTTTGAACGGCAGAAATTATTATCAGCTTTTGACCGTGATTCCCGGTGCGGTTGCGACGACGGATGATGCCCTCGATACGAATTTGGCGACGAACACGATCAGCATCAATGGAAATCGAGGCGTGTCAAACAATTTGACGGTTGACGGCGGAAACAACAACAACGCCGGAAGCAACGCGAGCCAGATCAACAACGTCGGCGTTGATTTTATTCAAGAGGTGAAGATTCAAACTTCTAATTTTTCCGCCGAATACGGAAGAAATTCGGGTGCGCAGATTAACGTCATCACGAAACGCGGAAATAACGATTATCACGGTTCGCTTTTTGAATTTTTGAGAAACGACCGTTTCGATGCACGCGGCGCGTTCGATGCCGTCAAGCCGTTTTTGCGTTATCACAATTACGGTTATTCCTTAGGCGGTCCAATGCCGTTTCTGAAATTCGGCGATCAGGAAAAAGGCACGCCGTATCTCACATCAGGCAAAGACAAATTTTTCTTTTTCTTCGGACAGGAATGGAAGTCGATTCATCGATTCGGCGCGGCAAATCGGCAAACGGTTCCGACAACGGCAGAATTGGGCGGTGATTTTTCGTTTCGTTTGAGAGGAACGGACGGAATTGTCGGAACGGCGGACGACGGATTTTTACGTGATCCGACATTAACGGGAAGCTGCGGTCTGGTTTCGGGTCAGCCTGTCCGCACGGCTTGTTTTGCAAACAACCGGATTCCGTTAAGCCGCATTACTTCAAACGGCTTGGCGATTGCCAATGTTTACCGCGCGATGATCGGACTTGCGACCGGATTTAACGATGCTCCAGTCGGTAACAACATCACCTTTCAACCACCGATTGCGAGTGATTTTCGGCAGGAATTCGTGCGATTAGATTACATTTTCAACGACAAACAAAGCATTTATGGTCGTTATGTTCACGACAAAAACGGTGTCGTCGAGCCTTACGGAACATTTATCAATTCGCCTTTGCCGACGTCGCAGCAATTCCGCAATCGTCCGGGCAACGGTTTGCAGATAGGTTATCTTTGGAACATCAGCCCGACGCTCATCAACGAAGCGAAATTCAATGCTTCGTGGACGGATCAGCGCATCGTACCGAGTACGAATTATTGGGCGCGCGAAACATACGGCTACGATTTTCCGCAGATTTTCCCGAACGGCGGACAATACGAAAATTCAATTCCCGATACGTCTTTCGGCGGAACCGGAACGGTCGCAAGTTTTGCGGGCGTGGCGCGTGGTTTGACGGCTTTGGCGCGTGATTATATGGTGATGGACAGTTTAACTTGGGTGAAAGGAAATCACACCTTTAAGTTCGGCGGATTGGCAAACCGCAGTGAGATTTTCCAAAACGGTCGTTCGACTTATGCGGGAACGGTCAATTACAACACGGGACAAAATCCGAATTCGAGCGGAAACTCGTTCGCGGATGCGCTTCTCGGAAATTTTAGAACATACACGGAAGCGAGTCTCGATCCGGCTTCGCATTTCCGCTTTGAGCAATACGAAGGTTTCGCACTCGACAGTTGGCGCGTAAATCAAAAGCTCAGCCTCGAGATCGGCGTTCGCTGGCAATACGGAACACCTTTTTATGCGTCTGAAAACACGATCGTGAATTTCGATCCGGCATTTTACGATCCGGCGCGTGCCGTCAGCTTGAATTCGACGGGAACAGTTGTGATCTTGACGCCGGGGTCGAATCGCTATAACGGTTTGGTTCGTCCCGAAGGCGCACTTCCGGCAAGCCAGCAAAACAATCCGAATTTGGCAAATGTGCCGACGATTCCTTTACGCGGATTTTATAAGCCGAGACATTATTTTATGCCGCGCGTCGGATTTTCATATACGCCCTTCAACGATACGAAAACAGCAATTCGCGGCGGTTTCGGAATGTATTACGACCGCATCGAAGGTAATATAATATTTCCACTTGAAAACAATCCGCCGTTTGTCGAATCGGCAAGTTATGAAAACGGAAATCTCGCCAATATTCGCGGCGGAACGGCTTCGGCACTCGCGCCTTTTGCGAACATCACGACGATCGACCCGAATATGAAAACATCTTCGACGATGAATTTCAGTTTGGGAATTCAACGCGAGCTTCCGTGGGGACTTTTCGTCGAGGCAACCGGAGTCGGAAATCTCGGACGAAATCTGACCAGACAGCGCGATCTTAATTCGATTCCGCTCAGCGTTCAACTTGCAAATCCGGGTGTAAATACGGCACTTCTTCGTCCGTATAAAGGCTACACGGGAATCTTGCAGAGAGTTTCGGATGCGACTTCGTATTATTATGCGATGCAGCTTTACGGAGCGAAACGCAAAGGCGATATTCTTGCAACGGTGAGCTACACTTGGTCGAAAGTTTTGACGGACGCGAATGTTTTAACCGAACA
>DAITPE010000270.1:0-7730 GCA_036833775.1 Pyrinomonadaceae bacterium
AACCGTTTTTTCTAATTAGGCGTCCAATCGCCTGAGCCCCAAATTCCCCCAAATAAGAGAAAAAAAAGGAGACTATTTTTAATGAATTTGAGAAAAATTTCTTTATTGTCCGTGTGTGTTTTGCTGCTGACGGTCAGCTTCACAGGACAAACAATGGCTCAGGAACGCGCCCGAGTTATCAAACCAACTTCAAGCCAACCCATCAATGCACCGCAACCCGTCGAAACCACCAGAAGAACTGTTGCATTACCGACATCAAATCCCGCTTCACGCCCAGTATTAACAAATAACATCGTTGTAGTAGGAAATCAGCAATCAGCCCCGTTAGTTAATAAAATCGTTTCTTCTAAAGCTGTCAACAGCGCAGAAAGTGCCTCGATGAGCCGCTCGAATTACAGTTCGGCTGTTACGTCGAAAATGCTTTCGGCGATCAAAGACCTTTACGGAATTCCGTATCTTTACGGCGCAACCGGACCGAATCGTTATGATTGTTCGGGATTTGTCTGGACGGTTTTCCAACGTGCCGGAATCAATTTTACACGCGCCAGCGCAAGAACTTTTTGGAGTCAGTTCGAACCCGTTTCGGGCGATGACCGCTACAAATTCGGAACGCTCGTTTTCTTTAACCATTTAGGTCACGTCGGCATCGTCGCGGACGAAAACGGCTTTTACCAAGCATCTTCGAGCAAAGGAATTACATATTCGCCGTTCAAAGGATATTGGGAAAAACGCATCGTCGGTTTCCGCCGCATTCCTGCCGAATATTACGCGCAATAAATTTTTAGAACAAACTGAAAAGGCTGAAGTTTATTAATAAACTTCAGCCTTTTTTCTATTTAAATTTTATAAAACTATCCCAAAAAACCGGGACGCGTGTTTGATTCTTTTACTTCGTAAATAACAGCAATTTTATCGATTGCCACGTAAGCGACGCGATCATTGTCGTCACGCAAATATAAAACGCCGTCTTTCGCATCGACCACGTCGCCGCGAAAAGTCGCCGAAGTTCCGCAGGAAACATCAATCTTTTTTCCCATCAATTGTTTCAAAAAATCTTCCATTTAATTTCTCCAAGTTGTATATTTTTCTTATATATTTCGATTCGTAAACGAAGCCACGCGTCCGGCAGCCGCCCAACGCGACATTTTTTCGGAATTTCCGTTGCTGTTTGAAGCCGTCGCGCTTTTTTCTTTTTTGGCAAATCCCAACGCCGCCGCGATCAAAGCCAAATCTTTGTCGGTTTCGCTCAATTCTTCTGCTTTTCGGCGTTCGTTAAATCGCGGAATGAATCCCGTATCGAGATGACCCGAAATAAACTCTTCGTCTTCGACGATCTCACGGAAAAACGACAATGTCGTTTTGATTCCGCCGACTTCATATTCCTGCAACGCGCGACGTAAACGATCGATCGCTTCTTCACGGTTTCTGCCGTAAACGGCGAGTTTCGAGATCATCGGATCGTAATAGATCGAAACTTCCGCGCCTTCGTAAATTCCGCCGTCGTCGCGCACGCCGCTCGATTGCGGAACGCGCAAACGCGTGATTTTTCCGGGCGAAGGCAGAAAATTATTTTCCGGGTCTTCGGCATAAACGCGGCATTCGATCGAATGCTTGTTCCACGTCACGTCTTCCTGCGTAAACGAAAGTTTTTCGCCCCAAGCCACACGAATCTGCTCGCGCACCAAGTCCATTCCCGTCACGAGTTCAGTGACAGGGTGCTCGACCTGAAGGCGCGTGTTCATTTCGAGATAATAAAAATCTCTCGTTACATCCGAAACCAAAAATTCGACCGTTCCCGCGCCGACATAATCGACCGCTTTGGCGACCATTACCGCACATTCGCCCATTTTACTGCGCAATTCGGGATCATTGATCGGCGACGGACATTCTTCGACGACTTTTTGATGGCGACGCTGAATCGAACATTCGCGCTCGCCGAGATGCACGTAATTTCCGTGTTTATCCGCAAAAACCTGAATTTCGATGTGACGAGGACGAACGACGGCTTTTTCGATATACATCGAATTATCGCCAAACCCCGCAAGTGCTTCCGATTGCGCGGTTTCGAGCGCGGATTTCAAATCTTCTTCGGTCAAAACGAGCCGCATTCCCTTTCCGCCGCCGCCTGCCGAAGCTTTGAGCATTACCGGATAACCGATTTCTGCCGCCGTTTTTTTCGCGTCCTCGTAATCTTTCAAAGGTTCGGTCGTTCCCGGCACGACCGGAACTCCGGCGTTGATCGCGATTAGACGCGCCGAGATTTTTCCGCCCATTCCTTCCATCGCTTCGGGTGATGGACCGATAAAAATAATTCCTTGTTTCGTCACTTCGCGGACGAATTCGGCGTTTTCAGACAAAAATCCGTAGCCCGGATGAATCGCTTCCGCGCCTGATCTTTTGGCGACATCGATAATCTTTTCCCAGCGCAGATAACTTTCGCTCGAAGGCGGTGCGCCGATGTGATACGCTTCGTCAGCCATTCTGACGTGCAGCGCGTTTTTGTCGGCTTCGGAATATACCGCGACCGTTTTAATATTCATTTCGCGGCAGGCGCGAATTACACGACAGGCAATTTCCCCACGATTGGCAATCAATATTTTTTTGAACATAATTATTCTAAAATCGAATTTCCGTGATTTTTCGGATCAAAACGCACACCGACTTTTGCGCCGGGTGCGTATTTCAAGGGGTCATTTTTTTGTTTTTCGGTCAAAATTTCCGAAGATTCGAAATCGACGCCTTGGATCGTGTAAAAATAAACGACTATCTCTTCGCCGTTTGCGCCGTTTTCGCTGTCAACAATTCTGCCTTCGCAAATTCTTCCTTTCGTTAGTAAAAACTCGCGCCTTTGCGCTTCTAAATCTACTTCTTGCTTCTTTCTGAAAATATCGAAAAGTCCCATTTTAATCCATTTCAAGCGGAGGTTTATTGTATTTCGCCCGCAGATCATTAGCGGCGGTTAAAATCGTCGGTCGTCTGATGATCTTTGCTTCGATCGGTCGTTTACCCGGAATATCGACCATTATCAGCCCGAGCAAAATCGTCAAAACGCCCTGTCCCGGAACGCCCGGAAGCGATAAAACGATGCCGAGAAGAATCAGAAAAACGCCGAAAACATTTTTTGCGATGACTGCGCCCCAGCGAACCAGCCAAGGACTGTTCGGCATAAAATCCTGTTGATAATGCGAACTGAAATAATTTGCTGGAATTTTTACCAACACGATCGCAATCGCCGCGAAACTGAATGCCAATGAAATCAAAAACAAACCGACACCGAGCAGAACTTTTCCCCAAGTGATCGAGTCCCAAAATGATGCGAGCCATTCCATAAATTAATTTTCGGCTTCGAGTTTTCTAAATTCCTTCCACGTATGAAACATTCGATGAATGAACGTCCAAATAGATGCAATTGCCAAAACCCACAAAACTTGCGGCATTCGGTTCGCAAAAAAGTTAGCCGAATTCCAGTGCGTCGAAAGCGCACCGATAATCAAAAGCACGATTCTTTCAGGTCTTTGCAGAAATCCGACGTTCGCTTTCACACCTAAAGATTCCGAACGCGCGGTCGTATAACTGACCATCACCGAACCGATCAATCCAGTTCCGGCGAGAAAAACATTCAAAATCGAATGTTGCGGCGTGTTTCCGGCATAAAAGATCATAATGCCGAGAAGCGCAACCATATCCGAAAGACGATCGAGCGAAGAATCCAAAAAACCGCCGAATTTCGTGACATTTCCGGTCAAACGCGCCACGTTTCCGTCGAGCATATCGAACAGGTTTGCGACAATTAAAACGATTCCCGCCCAGAAAAATTCACCGACACCAAAAAGAACACCGCAGCCGACATTTATGCAAACGCCGATCGCGGTCAAAATGTTCGGATGAACTCCGGCAGACGCTAAGCCTCGAACCATCGCATTGATGATTTTCATTGCCCCGCGTCCGATGCTTTCTCCTAACATATTTTGGAGTTGCGAGTTCCGAGTTCCGAGTTCCGAGTTTATTGACTCTCTACTCTTTACTCTCTACTCTATACTAATTTTCTTCCTGTAAATCGTGAATCGTCTTTAATTTCGTGATCTCAAAATTGCGCCAACCCGTCGGCGTTTTCACTTTTATTTCGTCGCCTTCTTCTTTCCCCATTAAGGCTTGTCCGATTGGTGAAACCGTTGAGATCAAACCGTTCTCGGGAGCGGATTCTTCGGAAGTAACCAGTTTGTATTTAACTTTTTCGTCACGGTCGAGGTCGTAAAGCACGACTTCAGAACCGTATGCGGCGCGGTCGGTCGGAATTTTCGACATATCGATATTGTCGAGTTCGCTCAAACGCTGGCTGAGCTGAAGCACACGCGCCATGACCATTTTTTGACGTTCCAAAGCCGCTTTGTATTCAGCATTTTCTTTCAGATCGCCGAATTCACGCGCTTTTTGAATTTCTTTCGGCAATTTAAAACGCAATTCGTTATCGAGTTCGGTTAATTCCGCTTGTATCTTTTTTCTGACTTCTTCCATAAATTCCCTTTAATTATCAAATCTGAAAAGAATAAGTTCAAGTTGAGAAATTCAAACTTGAACTTATTCTTTGGAAATCGTTTTTAAATATTATAATTTCGCTTCGTTCGGGGCGGCAAATGAAATGCCGATGTCGCGCGCCGTGCGAACCAATTGCCCGTCAACCGGAACGGTTTTGAGATTTGCGACCGCATCGCGGAGCGGAACTGTCGTAACTTCTCCGGCACGCAGCGCAACCATTTTTCCGGTTTGCCCGTTTGCCAAAGCACGAACAGCACACGCGCCGAAATTCGTCCCGAGCATTCGGTCAAACGCATTCGGCGAACCGCCTCGCTGAAGATGTCCGAGCACGACGCAGCGCGATTCTTTACCCGTCGCGGCTTCGATTCGGCGGCGCAAATGACTGCCGACTCCGCCCAAACGCAAAGCTTCTTTGTCCATATAAATCGGCTGTTCGCCGACTTCCATTGCGCCTTCGGCGATCACGATATTCGTAAAACGCGAACCGGCTTTGTCGCGCTGTTTAATTTTGTCGAGAACCGAGGCAAACGAAAACGGAACTTCGGGAATGATGATCACGTCCGCGCTTCCGGCGAGTCCGGCATGAAGCGCGATCCAGCCCGTGTGTCTTCCCATTACTTCCAAAATCATCACACGGTCGTGCGATGCGGCAGTCGTGTGCAGACGATCGAGAGCTTCGGTTGCAATGTCGATCGCGGTCATAAATCCGAACGTCAATTCGGTTGCCGCGAGATCGTTATCGATCGTTTTCGGAACGCCGATGACGGGAAAACCATGCAGATGAAATTTTTCGGCAATTGCCAAAGTTCCTTCACCGCCGAGCGCGATCAAGGCTTCGATTTCTAGTTTTTTGAGATTTTCGATGGCTTCTTCGACAGGCATTTCGGGAATTATCGCTTTTCCGTCAACGATTTTGCAGAAACTTCCGCGATTGCGTGTTCCCAAAATCGTTCCGCCACGCGGTAAGATTCCGCTGACGGCTTTGGTCGTCAATTTCGTCGTTTTCGGTTCACCCAAAATGCCGTCGAAACTGTCTTCGATACCGATGCATTTCATTCCGAACTCGCCGATCGCTGTTCTGACAACTGCTCTGATTACAGCATTTAACCCCGGCGCATCGCCGCCGCCCGTTAAGATTCCGATTTGTTTATACATAAATTAAAAGGAGTTCCCAAGTTAAAAATAAACATTCTACTTGAAGAACCCGAAAAATACTAAATTGATAATGTTTTTTTCCAAATCATTAGTAAGAGTTTTGAACTTACAATTTGAACCGCATTTAAAGCTTAAACTTAAAAACCATACATTTCAAGATTTGATTAGCCAAAACCGCTTTGCATCGTTAAAATTTAAGGTTTATGTCAAAAGTATTTGTAAATCAAAAAGGCGCTAAGCGCATCCGTCGCGGTCATTTGTGGATATATAGAAGCGATATTTTAAAGATCGAAGCCGACGGCGGCGATGTCGTTTCCGTATTTGACGAAGCCAAAAACCCTGTCGGCAAAGCATTTTACAGCGATTCGTCGGAAATCACTCTGCGTTTTTTCACGACCAAAAACGCAGAAATTAATTACGATTTTTGGAAAAACAAGATTGTCGAAACTTACAAACGCAGAGCTTTTTTAAAAACGTCCGACACAAATTCGATGCGCGTCGTAAATTCCGAAGGCGATCTGATTCCTTCTTTGATTGTTGACGATTACAACGGAATTTTCGTAATCCAAACGCTTTCGCAAGGAACGGAAAAGCTGAAACAAACTTTTGTCGAGATTTTGCGCGACGAATTTTCGCCTCAAGCGATCATTGAAAGAAACGATGCGCGTGTTCGTTTGCTCGAAAAACTTGAAATCGTCAATTCAGTTCTTTACGGCGAAGTTCCCGACGAAACGACGATCGAGCAAGACGGAATCAAATTTTTCATCGCGCCGCTCGAAGGTCAGAAAACTGGTTCGTTTTTGGATCAGCGCGAAAATCATTTCGTTTCAAGAAAATACACTTTCGGAAATGCGCTCGATTGTTTTACTTTCAACGGCGGTTTTGCGCTCAATTTGGCAAAATCCTGCGAAAAGGTCACGGCTTTGGATATTTCCGAAGATGCGATCAATTTGGCGGAACGAAATGCCGAATTGAATGATATTTCAAACGTCGAATTTCAAACCGCAAATGTTTTCGACGCGCTTCGTGATTATGAAAAATCTGGCGAAAAATTCGACACGATCGTGCTCGATCCGCCCGCATTCGTAAAAAACCGCAACGCATTAAAACAAGCCGTTCGCGGTTACAAAGAAATAAATCTTCGTGCTTTGAAACTTCTAAACAAAAACGGGATTTTGATAACTTGTTCGTGTTCGTATCATTTTACGGAAGAAATTTTCCTGCAAACGATGGAAGAAGCCATCCGCGATTCAAAACGCAAAGTTCAACTTTTGGAAAAAAGAATGCAGGCAGCCGATCACTCGATTCTGGTCGGAATGCCCGAAACTTACTATTTGAAATGTTTTATTTTTCGGGTTGTGGATTAGTTGTTTCTTTTTCGATCGAATTTAATAATGAAATTGAAAGGTCGTATTCGGTAAAATCCCGATTGCCGTTTGTTTTTACCCAATTCAAATATTGTTTTGCTTCTTCGATTTTTCCAAGCAGTAAAAGGTCGAAACCGATATAAGCATTAGCTTCGGTTCTTTTATCAACATCGTCAGCTAGATTCAATAGTGCGTTTTTATCAATTTCGCCATTCAAGTATTTGATGATCGAATATGCCCAAACCTCTTTATTCAAATTTGCGATTGCCTGCTTCAGCACGGCTTTTTCTTTGCCTGTTCCCGATCTGCGGTTGGCAAAATACAAATTCAAGACGGCATATGGCGAATCTTCATCATTCCAACCCTTATATTTCAAAAAGTAAGAAGCACGAAGCGAACATAACATATCTTTGCCGAGACGAAGAGTTAGATGACTTTGAGTAAAGTGGTAACTCGAATTGGTCGGTTCAATTTTGACGGCTTTTTCGATCGAAACTACGGCATCGTCATTTTTTTCGAGTGCTTGCTGTGCATTTGAAAGTCCTATGTAAAGACGCGGAACATCGTTCTTTAATTCGATCGCTTTTTGATACGATTTGAGCGCGTTTTCATAATCTTTCTCGGTCATAAAAAAACGCCCGAGATAATAATGGGAAAGATAATTTTGCGGAT
>DAITPE010000271.1:0-7704 GCA_036833775.1 Pyrinomonadaceae bacterium
AAGAGATCGAAGAAACAGTTTTAGAACCGAGTAATTTATATTCATCATTCAGGATTGAAAAATAATTTCAAATTCCAGATTTCAAATTCCAGATTGAAAGAGATTTACTAAATTTGGAATCTGAAATTTGGAATCTGAAATCAAAAAGAAATGGAACATTTAAAACAATTGATACGCGAAGTGCCTGATTTTCCGAAACCGGGCATTAATTTTTATGACATTACGACGCTTTTGAAAGATGCCGACGGATTGAAACAGACGATCGACGCTTTGGCTGAACAGTTCAAAGGCGAAAAGATCGACACGGTGATCGGTGTCGAATCGCGCGGATTTATTTTCGCCGTACCGCTCGCTTTACAGCTCGGCGCAGGCTTCGTGCCCGTCCGCAAACCGAAAAAACTTCCGGCGGAGAAAGTTTCGGTTTCGTATGATCTGGAATACGGGCAAGACACGCTCGAAATGCACAAAGACGCGGTCGGCGAAGGTCACAAAGTTTTGATCGTTGACGATCTTCTCGCAACGGGCGGAACGGCAAAAGCCGTCGTCGATCTGGTCGAAGGTTTAGGCGGCGACATCGTCGGACTTTCGTTCGTGGTCGAATTGGATTTCTTAAACGGTCGCGCGAAATTTGACGGTTATAACGTCAAATCGCTTTTAACTTACGACAGCTAAACGGCAGAAACACACGCTTCGGTAAGTGGTTCAAAAAATGAATGAAAAAAACTGTCAGTTGAAAAGATTGACAGTTTTTTTTACATTCAAACGCGAAAAACTTGACAATCCGCCGTCCGCAATCCAAAATCCCAAATTGATATGCTCCCGTAGCTCAGTTGGATAGAGCGAGAACCTCCTAAGTTCTAGGTCGCAGGTTCGATCCCTGCCGGGGGCAATTTGATAATTTTATGGACGACAGCAACCAAAATAAAACCTGCACTAAATGTGGTTGTGAAAAACCGCTCACAGAATTTTCTTTTCGATACAAGGAGAAAGGAAAGCGCCATCCTTGGTGTCGTCCTTGCACGAGGGAGCATAATATGAATCGTTATTATGCCAATCACGAACATTATCGAAAGCATCACACCGAATTAACCAAGAATAAAAGACGTGAGAAAACCAGAAAGGTATTAGAATATTTATTGGAACATCCTTGCGTTGATTGTGGAGAAAGTGATCCGATAGTTTTAGAGTTTGACCACCGCGATGATGAGAAAAAGATAAAACCCGTTACAATAATGATCGGGCAAAATGTCGGACTTGATAAAATATTTAAAGAAATCGAAAAATGTGATGTTCGTTGTGCCAACTGTCATCGAAGAAGAACCGGAGCAAAAAGAGGTTATACCAGAGATTCGTTGCTTCGTGAAATAAATGAAGAGTAAAGTTTTCAGTTAATCTATCATCAATTATGAAAAAATATCTCAAAATTTTTCCTGTCGTTTTATTATTGGTTTTCAGTCAATTTGTTTTCAGTCAAGGCGAAAATTCGTTTGCTTCGGGGGCGGGCGGATTTAGGATCAATTTGCCGAAAAATGATGTTTCTGCATCTGAATTGAGATTCAATGACGGCAAATTGAGTGGAGACGGTAATGTGTATGTTTGGAATAAATCTCCCGAATATTATCACCAAGTTTTTTACTACAAGATTTATTCCGATAAACAGACGCTTTCGGTCGCAGAGAAAAAAAGTTTCTCCGACACTATGAAAGATCATTCTCTTAAATTTATAAAAGACGCAAATGCGACTTTTCAGGAAAAAGAATATCTATTCAAAGGATACAAAGGATTTGAGATAAATTATCTGCTTCCGAACGCAAAAGGCATCATTCGTTTTTTTATCGTCAATAAGCGGATTTATTCATTTAATCTGCTTTTCCCGATGAGCTATGAAAAAGCCGAGATCGATAAGATTGCGGATTCGTTCACTCTTTTGAGCGGTGACGAATTGATCGCCGTGAAATTAGCAGAAGCCGCGCCGAAGCCTTTACCGCAAGAACCTGTCGGCAAAAAAGAACGAAGCGACGCGCAAGACAACAATCTCAAGGGCAAAGTCAAAAGTATTGTCGAAGAAACGCAGGATACAGGCGCGAAAAAACGCGAAAAATCTTCGGAAGAATATTACAACGAAGCAGGAAATCTGTTGAAAGAACTTTCATATCTGGAAGGTTATCCGCACATGATTACGGTTTGGGGATATGTTGACGGTGATAGAGTTATTAGGTCGAACGATATTGAATTCGATGAAGATCAACGAACCCCTACAAAGATTTTGACAGTAAAAGCAATGGCTGCCGATTATAATTCGCCGCTTCCGCGCGATGAGAGATACGGAAATAAATACAGATACAAATATGATGAGCAAGGCAGACTTATCGAAAAAGCAAATTATTCAAACAGCGGAATGCTCTTATTCAAAAAGGTAAATAAATATAACGGAAACAAGCGTGAAGTCCTAAGTTACAATGAAAAAAACGAATTGAATACACATTATTTTGAAGTTTTAGATAAAGACGGCAATGTGATCGAAGAATATTATTTGAACAATAACGGCAAGCCTGAGGATTTTACGGTTTACACATACAAATTCGATTCGCAGGGAAACTGGATTTATCAAAAAACAGACGAAAAAAAGGTCATTAGAGGCAAGACAATTCTAAAACCTTTATATGTTTCTTATCGAACGATCACTTATTACAATTAAATATTTTAATCTGACAAATTTTCTGAAATATTTTCATAAATTTGTGGAATGAAAAGCTTAATGAAACTTTGTAATAAGTAACGGAAGAAAAAAGGTGGTCAAGCGCAGTGGCAAGCATTTTAACCGGTCTTGACCGAATTATATCTGAAGTCTATTTCACATTCTCCATTAACGTATTTATCCGAAGCCGTGTCCGCAAACACGGCTCTTTTTTTGTCTTTTTATAAGGCAAACAGGGAATTTACGAAAGAAGAAAAGTGTTTCACACCGAAAGCACGGATTTTTGCAGAAAAAGAATAGATTTGAACGGACGAACAGCAAACTATTTCGTCGAAAGAATAAAATTTTCAGCCGTCCGTTTGATCAACAAGCATTTCCGCCGAGTCAACAAGCACTTCCGTCGTATCAACAATCGTTTCCGCTGACTCAACAAGCATTTCCGTCGAGCCAACAAGCAAACCCGCCGCATCAACACGCTCGCCCGCCGCATCAACACGCTCGCCCGCCGTATCAACAAGCAAACCCGCTGACTTAACACGCGCACCCGCCGAGCCAACACGCTCGCCCGCTCAATCAACACGCGCACCCGCCAAGTCAACATCCACGCCCGCCGTTCCAACACGCTCGCCCGCCGCATTAACATCCGCGCCCGCCGTTTCAACATTCACACCCGTCGAGCCAACATTCACGCCCGCCGCGTCAACACGCTTGACAGTCGCATCAACACGCTCGTTCATTGTTTCAAAATTTGTGAACTATCTTTGCGCCTTTCGTGTTTTTTGTGGCAAGTTATTTACAGCTATGCAAAAAGTCTTGACAGCCGAAGAAATGCGCGAAGTTGACCGCCTGACGACGGAAAAATACGGCATTCCGTCGATAATTTTGATGGAAAACGCCGCGCATGCCGCCGCCAATGCGATCAAAGAAAAATTAGGCGGTGAAATCGCGAGAAAATCCTTTCTGATCCTCTGCGGCAAAGGCAACAACGGCGGCGACGGCGCAGCTCTGGCGCGGATTTTATGGCAACAAGGCGCGAAAGTTCAAGTTTTTTTGTTCGGAAAAATTGACGAAACGAAAGGTGACGCAAATGTAAATTTTTTGATTCAACAAAATCTCATGAATTTTGACGAATCAATTTTTTGGGAAGAAAACTCTCATTTTTGGGGCGAATTAAATTCTGTTGTAGATATTGAGAATAAATTTGATGCTGTCATAGATGCTCTTTTTGGAACGGGATTAAACAAACCATTAAAGAATGAGTTTTACTCATCTTTAGAAGTCGCCTTTACCATTTTAGGATATAAGGAAAAATATCCGCTATTTGTGTCATTAGACATTCCATCAGGATTAAACGCAGATTTATCGCAACCAATCGGCAAAAATTTTCAAGCCGATTTAACCGTCACTTTTACCGCGCCGAAATTGGCGAATGTTTTGCCGCCTGCGTCTAATTTTAATGGTGAATTGGTGATTGCAAATATCGGTTCGCCGCAGGAATTGATCGATAATTCGCCGTCGCAGACGTTTTTGGCGGAAAGATCGGATGCGCAAAGTTGGTTACGACAGACGGAATTTTCTTCCGCTTCGTATAAAAATAAACGCGGACACGCGCTTTTGGTGGTCGGTTCGCGTGAATACACGGGCGCGGGCGTTTTGGCGGGAAATGCGGCGATGCTTTCGGGCGTTGGACTCGTCACGGTTGCCACGTCTGAATCGGCGCAAACTGCGATTTCATCAAAGGTTTTGGAAGAAGTCATCGTGCGCGGTTTGCCCGAAAACGAAAACGGCACAATCTCCGTCGAAGCGTTTGAAACAATCGAAAAGCTGTCGGAAAAGGTCGATGTAATCGGAATCGGAAGCGGTTTGGGACTTACAGGCGGAGAGCCGGACGATGCGACAGGTGCGACTGCGCGACTGCGCGAGTTTGTCGAAAATCGCCGAACTCCGCTCGTGATCGATGCCGACGGATTGAATGCGCTCGCGCCGTTTAATTTGAAAGGTTCGGACGAATTTCCGCTTGTTTTAACGCCGCACGAAGGCGAATTTTTAAGACTTTTAGGCACGACTGACAGGGAAGTTTTGAAAGACCGCGTTTCGGTCGTGCGCGAATTTGCGCGAAAGCATCACGTCATCTTAGTTTTGAAAGGCGAACGCGTTTTAATTGCCGCGCCTGACGGTCGTGTGGTGATAAATCCGACGGGAAATTCGGGTTTGGGAAAAGCGGGAAACGGCGACACACTCGCGGGAATCATCACGGGTTTTGCCGCGCAATCCGCGCAGTTTGAAATCGATATATTTGAAACGGTCGTTGCGGCGGTTTACATTGCCGGAAAGGCTGGCGACATCGCGGCGGAAAAATACGGCAAACGCACGATGTTGGCAAGCGATGTGCGCGAATGTTTGAAGGAATCCTTCAAAGTGATAACGGATAACTGATAGTGGATAGTGAAAACCGATTCTTCAGTTATCAGTTATCCGTTATCAGTTATCACTTAAAAGAATTATGAATTCTAAAGAACTTTTACAGAATTGGATCGATGCTTTTCAGCGTTGCGATGTCGAAGCGGTCGTTGAATGTTATGCGGACGATGCCGTTAATTTTCAGATCGCGGCGGGCGAACCGGCGATCGGGAAGGAACAGATTCGCAAGGACACGGAAGAATTTTTCCGTGGGTTTCCCAATGCTTGGTCGCGTGTCGAAAATCTCATCGCAGACGGCGACCGCGCGGCTTGGGAATGGATCGGCGGCGGAACTTTTACGGGCGAATTTTACGGCAATCAGCCGACCGGAAAATCTTTTGAAATTCACGGCTGCGGTTTTTTCAAATTTAAGGACGGCAAAATTATCGAACAACACGGCTATTGGGATAAACTCGACTGGTTTTCGCAAGCCGGTTTACCGATCGAATAAAGAGAAGATTTATCCACAGATGAACACGGATTCACACAGATAAAAGCAGGATTATTTTAAGATTGTTTCAAAAATTTAATGATTGATTTTTCAAAGATCGAAGATCAAGGATCAAAGATCAAAACTTACATTTGCCAAACACCACAAGACACATTCGATTTAGGCGAAAAGTTTGGTGAAATCTTGTCGGGCGGCGAGATGATCCTATTAAAAGGCGGACTCGGCGCGGGGAAAACGCTTTTTACGAAAGGCGTTTTGTATGCGCTCAGGTTTGATGTTGACGAAGTTACTTCGCCGTCGTTTACATTAGTGAATTTGTATCGAACCGAAAAGTTTGAAGTTTTTCACATCGATCTTTGGCGTATCGACGAAAAATTCAACGCGGCTGAGGCGGTCGGTTTGGGCGAGATTTTGGAAGATGAAACCGCCGTCACGATCATCGAATGGTCTGAGCGTTTGAAAGATTTCGACTTTCCCGCAAAGACTTTTGTAATTGAAATAAGCGGCGACGGCGATTTGCCGCGTGAAATTTCGATAAAAAGTTTGACTTAAAAGCAAAAGAGAATATCATAAAATCTGCCCCGAAAATTTTATAAATATTAGAGGAAAATAGAACTTATGATGGATCAATTAATCAACACGGTTTCCGAAAAAACGGGACTTTCGCACGAACAGGCAAAATCGGCGGCAGAAGCCGTGATCGGATTTTTGAAGGACAAATTGCCCGCGCCCGCAGCCGGAATGCTCGACAGCGCGATCGGCGGCGGCGGTGAAGGCGAAGGCGGCGGTTTAGCCGATCAAGCGTCGGGAATGCTCGGCGGTTTGGGCGGAATGTTCGGCGGAAATAAAGAATAATTTAGGAAAGGATTTGCCCACGAAATACACGAAATATACGAAAATAAAACAAAAACATAAATCATTTCTTTTTCGTTTCTTTCGTGTATTTCGTGGGCAAAAATTGTATTAAAAACTTCAGGTGTTTTATGAAGAATCTGTTTTATCTTTTGGTGTTCGGGCTTTTGGTGGTGAGTTGTGCAAACGATTCGGCGGCGCAGAATTCGGGTGTGAAAAACGCTAAAAATGCTCCGCAAACTTCGCCGACTCCGAACGCGAAAAATACTTTACCGAAAATGGAAAATCCGCATCTCGTCGTTAAAAAATCTGCGCGCACGCTCGAACTTTTCGACGGCGAAAAACTAATTAAAACTTATAAGATCGGACTCGGCTTTGCGCCCGAAGGCGATAAGGAAAAAGAAGGCGACGGCAAAACGCCCGAAGGCGATTTTTATATTTTTACGAAAAATCCGAAGAGCAGTTTTTATTTGTCGCTCGGACTTAGTTATCCGAATCTGGAAGACGCAAAACGCGGTTTGGATGCAAAGCTGATTACGAAAGCCGAATACGATCAGATCGAAACGGCGATCAAAAATAAAAAGATGCCGCCGCAAAAAACGAAGCTCGGCGGTGAAATATACATTCACGGCAACGGAAGCTCGAAAGATTGGACGTGGGGCTGTGTCGCGCTTGAAAACGAAGACATCAAAGAACTTTTCGACGCGCTGGAAATCGGTGTGAACGTGAAGATTATGCCGTAGAAATTGGAACGCGGGTCGGGCAGATCGGGCGAATTAAAGCGGATGAAATTAAGGATTTTTAAGAAGATTTGACCGCGAAATACGCGAAAGACGCGAAAAATAAAAACAGGTAAATAATTCATTCTTTTTCGTGTCTATTCTAGTTTTTCACGGATAAACTAAAAAATATCCGCGCCGATCTGCCAAATCCGCCCGATCCGCGTTCCAATTACTTGCTTTTCTAACTTGTGAAACGTGTCGAAAATTTGATACTTTATTAAAAAATCAAGTTTTATTTCAGTTAAAATTTGAGACGGAAATCTTATTGAAATTATAGAGGAAAAATTATGCCATATCCTGAAATTATGATTCACGGAATGCGTCAAGAATTGGCGCAACTCGGAATCGAAGAAACAAAAACACCTGAATCGGTGAAAGAAGCGGTTGAAAATACGGACGGAACCGTGATGGTTGTCGTCAATTCGGTTTGCGGTTGTGCGGCGGGCGGTGTGCGTCCCGGT
>DAITPE010000272.1:0-7702 GCA_036833775.1 Pyrinomonadaceae bacterium
TTACCGCACGACTGGACCCGAAATCTGGAACGACACCGACGGCAAAATCACACATTTCGTCGCTTCGATCGGCACGGGCGGAACGATCACGGGAACTTCGCGTTATTTGAAGGAAAAAAATCCGAATATCAAAGTGATCGGCGCAGACCCGTACGGCTCGATCTTCAAACAATATAAGGAAACCGGACAAGTTCCCGAAGCGACGCCGTATTTGGTCGAAGGCATCGGGCAAAACATTCCCGTCGGCAACGCGGACGTGAAAATTATCGACGAAATCATCAATATCACCGACCGCGAATCGTTTGAATTATCACGTCAGTTATCAAAACGCGAAGGAATTTTCTGCGGCGGTTCGACCGGAACGATCTTCGGCGGTGCGCTCAAAGTTGCGAAAGATTTGGACGAAAACGCGGTCGTCGTTTTCATCGTTTGCGACACGGGCGAGCATTATTTAACGAAACATCATTCGGACGAGTGGATGAAGGAAAAACTTCTGCTCGAACCGCAAAAGATCACGGCAGGTTTGATTATGGAAACGAAAAATTCCGGTTCGCCGCACGAACTTATTTTCGTTTCGCCCGATGAAACCATCGAATCGGCGTTGGCGTTAATGAACGAAAAAGGCGTGACGCAAATTCCCGTCTTGGAAGAAAACGTTTCGGTCGGAAGCTTGCGCGAAAGCCGGATTTTGACGAAATTGATCGAAAACCGCGATCTTTTGAGCGCAAAGGTGAGCGAAATTATGGAAAAAAGTTTTCCGGTCGTCGATGTTGACGCACCGGCAAACGAAATCAAATCGAAACTTCATAAATCTCCGGCGGTTTTGATCGAAGATTTCAAACGAATTACAGGAATTATTACGCGTTCGGACGTTTTGGATTTGCCGAATTAAAGGCGGGAAAAACTCATTTTTGATTGCCCTCGAAAACCGAAAAGACGAAAAATCGAAAATTTTACGTTTTTTTCACGTTTTCGCGGGCAAAATTTTTGACTTTCCGCCATCATCAATTTAGATTTAATTTTTCTGAAGAAATTTGTTTAAACGGAAGAGGAAAACGCGATGAATGAAGAATTCAATGTAAATAATTCGTCGGACGAAGATTGGACTGTTTCGAAACCCGACGAAAATCTTCCACCAAATCAAACAGTTATTCAGCCAATCGAAGATTGGGGAATGACGGGCAAGCTCGTGCCGCCGCATAAAAACGACGGCTGGAAAATGCCCGAACCGAAATTTCAAAAATCGAGCGGTGCCGCGCCCGAAACTCTCGGCGACGGTGCGCTGAATCCCGATTTTTTGACAAGCCATTCAAAAATCACGGAAAAACTTCCCGAAAACTTCCCTGCCGAACCGGATTTTGATTTCGATTCGCCGCAAGTTTCAACGCCGATTGCTCCGCAAGCCGCCGTTTCGATGCCGCCGATCGAAGCACAGCCCGATATTTCCGAAGCATTTGCCGTTGCCGAGATCGAAACGCCGCCTGCGCCGCCGAAAAAAGAAAGAAGCAAAGGAATGCGGATTTTTCTTGCTGTCTTCGGAGTTTTTGCGATGTTCGCTTTTGCGGTCATTTTTCTCGCCGTTGTTTATTTTTTGTTTTTTTATAAAAACGCGGTCGAATAGTTTCGTAAAAGATAGGCAAATTTTTCCGATTCGCCTCGTCAGAAAATTGCTTGTTGATTTTTTTATCAAACGGAATTTGGATTTCATAAAATAGAATTAAATTTGCCTGAAGATGCCGAATGCGAAAATAAAATTTGAAGGACGTGAAAAAACGCTCGGTGCAGGCGTGACCACGTTTGGTCGCGCCGCCGATAATGCCGTTGCGTTTCCGCACGATTCGAATATTTCGCGTTATCACGCCGAAATCGAAAAACGCGGCGACGAATTTTGGGTGATCGATCTCGGCAGCAGCAACGGAACAAACGTCAACGGCAATAAAGTAAAAAGCGAAATGCTTTTGCGTGACGGCGATATTGTTTCTTTCGGCGGCACGAGTTCGGTTTCGATCGAAATCAGAAAAACCGAAACGCCTTCTGCGACCGTTCCCGCAACCGACGAAGCCGTCAAAAAAGAAGAAGAAGAAATCAAACAAGATTCGGAAGCCGTTTCAAAAACGCCGACGATGCTGAAAATCGCGGCGGGCGCACTCGGTGTTGCCATTATTTGCGCTTTTGGCGCGGGAATTTTTCTATACACACGCGGCGGTGAAACGTGCAATGCACGCGCCGTTATCACGAAACCCGAAGCAGGCGACACAATTATTAAAGAAACCGAGATCGAAGTCGATGTCACGAACGGCGGTTGCGTCGGACGCGCGATTTTCACGGTTGACGGCGTTGAGGTTGCGAGTTCTAACGAAAAACCTTTTACCGTAAATCTCGACCCGAAACAGCTTGCCGATCTTGCCGACGGTTTCGAGCATAATCTGCAAGTCGTTCTCGAAGACAAAAACGGCAACAAAATAATTCAGCCCGGACTCGTCGCGCTGGCATTTGAAACGCGCGAAGTCGCCACGCCGACACCGACACCGAAAATCGTCAAAACCGAAGGAACGCCGATACCGTCGAATAACACCGGAAAACAAGTTTCTTTGATCGAAATCAAAACGATGTCGGAAAAATTGGTCAAGCAGTTTTCGGGAAATTTCGCATACAATGTTTCAAATCCGCAATTTTTAGCCGAAGTTCAAAAGAAAACCGGCGAATACGCGCAGGAAGGTTATTTTGACCGCGCCGCTCAGTATCGTGACGCGATCAATTCGGCTTACGTCCGCGAACAAAATCTCGACGCGCCGCTCGGTTTCGTTTTGGCGATGAGCCGCAGTAAATTCGTTCCGGCAAAACAAGGAAACGCCGAAGGTTTGTGGCAAATGACGAACGAATTTGTGACCGCAAACGCTTACAACGGACTTTGCGGCGCGGAAACCATCGGTGATCCGTCGCAAAACTGCGCGGCAAAATCATCGGCACTTTATATGAAAGGTTTGGTTTTCGGCGTTTTCGACGGCGACGTGATTTACAGCGCGGCGGCATTCGGAAAATCGCCGATCGACGCGGGAAATTTCAAAGCGAGTCTGCCCGCAAATCGTTCGGATGTTTGGAATTCGATAAAAACCGCGCCGGAACGCGAACAGCTCGTCAGATTTTTCGCCGCCGGAATCGTCGCCGAAAATCCGCAAAGATTCGGTCTTAAAAAAGACAAACCGCTTTCGGAACTTTACCGTGTTACGATGTAAGTCTGGGAAGTTACGATGTAAGTCTGGGAAGTTTAGGAAGTCTGGGAAGTCTTGGAAGAAAAATGAATCTTTACTTTCAAGACTTCCCAGACTTCCCAGACTTCCTAGACTCTTAAAAAGATGCGTGAAATCATACTGACATATCCAACGCCCGAAGGTTCGCGCGAGATTTCCGTGACGAACGGAAAGATTTCTTTCGGACGCGGAAGCGAGGCGGATTTCAGGTTTGAAGACAACGGACTTTCGCGTTTGAATTCAACGATTTACCGCGAAAATGACCGCGTTTGGGTAGTTGATGAAAATTCGACGAACGGAACTTTTGTCAACGGCGTAAAAGTTTCGGGAAGCGGAACGCCGCTTAATAGCGGCGACACGATCAAGCTCGGAAATTCGACGAATTTAAAGGTTAAGATCGTCGAAAAACAAGCGCAAAAATCTGCCGTTTCAGCCAATCAATCGAAAACGAAAACCGTTTCTGCTTCTTCAAATAATCCGTCGAGCATAATTCCGATCGCGATTATTGCCGTAGCTTTTTTTGTTGTAAGCATTTCGGCAGTCGTCGTCGGAATCAAAGTTTTCGGCGGAAATAAACCGGAGATTTCACAAAATAACGACAACGAAGACGTAACGGAAATCAACACCGAAAAAGAAGAAAAATCACCAACGCCGACACCGAAAACCGAAAAAACCAAAGAAACGAATTCGATTGTTTCGGAAAATACGAATTTGACCAATTCGCCCGAAGCTTCGAATACGGGAAATATTTCAAATTTGCCGAGCGGAAAAAAATATTTTGAAATGTCCGACGGCGAAAAACGCCAATATATCGAAGCAAAAGCGATGCGCGTGGCGCAGGTTATCGGCAATAATTCGAGTGAAAAAATCCCTTCGGCGGCAGTTGATAAAATTAAAAGTTTCGTTGACGCTTACGCTTCGCGTGTGAAAGTAAAACCGCTTTCGGGCTGTCGTTTCGGCGATAATTTGCAGGCGACTTTTGAACGCGCCAGCAAAAATGCGCCGTTTATTAATCGCGCTTTTAACGCGAAAGGAATCGATCCGCGCATCGGTTTGTATCTCGCGATGATCGAATCCGAACATTGCGTTTGTCTGCAAAGCCCGACCGGACCGCTCGGAATGTTTCAGTTTACTTTTGCGACCGCCAAACTTCATTACGAACCGAGTTCGGGCGTTGTCAAAGGCGCGTCGCCGTCGAATCCCGACGACCGCTGTTTGCCAGAACCTTCGGCACGTGCGGCGGCTTCTTATATGAAAGCTTTGACTGGGCGTTACGGCACGGGACCGTCGAGCGTTCCGCTGGCGATCGGCAGTTACAATAGCGGCGAAGGCGGTTTGAGTACGAATTTGGAAAAGGCTCTGGAATCGGGTTCTGGATTGGAACGCGATTTTTGGACGCTCATTGCAAAAGGCGAAATTTTGTCGAAACAGTTTCAATCGGAAAACTTCAAATACGTTCCGAAATTTTTCGCCGCCGCGATCATCGGCGAAAATCCGCAGGATTTCGGACTGACTTTACAGCCGATTTCGACTTATACTAAATAACAGTTGCGAGTGAAAAGTGAAGAGTGGCGAGTAGAAAGATTTTATCTCGCTACTCGCTACTCGCTACTCGCTACTCGCTTATGGCTGAACTTTTGCTCAAATTTACGGATGAAAACGGCGCGAAGAAAAATATTTCCGTGAATCAGGAAACGTTTATCGTCGGCAGACTTTCGACGGCGGATTTGAGCATTGCGGACGGCAGACTTTCGCGTGAACATTTAAAAATCGAGCGTTTCGGCGATATTTTTGTCGCAACGGATTTAGGCTCGAGCAACGGCACGACTTTAGACGGCAAAAGACTCGACCGACCGACGTCAGTTCAAAACGGCGACGTTTTAAATCTCGGCGGTTTGGAAATGAAAGTCGAAATCGCTTCAAATTCGTTTTCAAATAATTCATCTTTCGGAAGTTTCGACGACGATTTTGCCGAGCCTGCGGCGAAATCGGAAGAAAAATCCGCACCGAAAGAAATTGCGCCGCCGCCGAAACCGAAAACCGTTTCTGCACCGGCAAATCCGAGTTCGTCGCCGATGAAATTTTTCTTTATCGCACCGATTTTCGGATTCTTGATCTTAGCAATTGTCGGCGTTTCGCTCTATATTTTCGGCGGTAAAAAAGAAATTGCGACGGGCAATAATGATTTTATTTACACGAGCGATCCGAGTAATTCTGACGAGCCGAAAGAACCGAAAAACTCAAACGAAGATTCAAACGAAACACCCGAAAAAACTCCGCAAAAGACTGAAAACAATTCGGTTTTGAGTTCAAATGAAAACTCGAACGGAAATTCTTCGCCGACTCCGACTCCTGCAAATTTGAGCGACACGGCAAAGATCGAGCAAAATTCGGCTCCGTTTTTAAGAAAGATCGCACAAAATAATCCGAAGGCGTTTTTGACGACCGAGCAAGCAAAAATCGTCGCGCCGCGAATCAAACAATTTACGGGTTCGTCCGCGCTTGCCGACAATATCAAATCGGCGCGGGCAAATGCTTCGCAGCTTCAATCTTTGGCAAATTCAAAGAATTTAACGGCGCAGTTTTTGGCTTGCTCCGCACTTGCAAAATTAGGAAATAATCGCGGAAACGTTTTGCAGACGGCGCAAGGAATCGCGGGAAATTTCGACAAAACTTTGATTCACATCGGCAACGAATTGGCGGACGACGCGCTTTTGATGGTCGCCGTTTCGGATCGCTCGGAAATCATCCCGTTTCGCAATATGCTTCAAAGTTTATCCAACGAATTTCCCGAAAGTTCGCGCACGATTCGTACAATTTGGTTTCTGAAACAAAAAGGAAAGATCACTGACGCGGAATACGAAAATGCGCTGAGATTTTTGGCGATCGGAACGATTACGCAAAATCCGAAAGATTTTAACGTCAATGCTGAAGAGTTGAAATTGAATTAATTCTGATTTTTCCAAAAAGCAGTTTATAACTTTGCCCGCGAATCGGGAATGCGAAAGAGTTTTTTCCTGTTTTCGCAACTTTCGCTTCCCTTGCGGGCATCTTTTTTCATTCAAAACAATTATGCAAAACGAAGAATGGGTAACCGGAAACATCGGCTTAAACATCGGCGGAAAACCTTTGAATATGCAAGTTACGGTTCCCGCAAAACCTGTCAAGCCACAACGAATGCTGCCGATCTTTCATCAGATGACGAACGCTTTTGTTGATCTGAGCGTGCAGGCGATCGAGGCAAGCGGCGAAAAAATTTCTTGTAAAGCAGGCTGCGGCGCGTGTTGCCGCCAACCAGTTCCGATCGCGGAAATCGAAGCTTATCAAATCGCCGAACTCGTCGAAGCGATGGACGAAACGCGAAAAAGTGAAATAAAAAAACGATTCGCCGACGCTTTCGCACAGCTTCAAAGCATTAATTGGTTTGAAAAAATGCAGAATTGTTCGGAACTTGCAAAAACCGAAACGCCCGAAGAAGTGATGAAAGAAGGATTGAAAGTGGCAATGGAATATTTCCGGCAAGGAATCGCTTGTCCGTTTCTCGAAAACGAATCTTGCTCGATCCATCAATCGCGTCCGGTCGCCTGCCGCGAATATTTGGTTACTTCGCCTGCCGAAAATTGTTCTGCGCCGACGGCGGAAACCGTTGATGTAATTGATCTTCTTGTCAAACCTTCGGAAAATTTAAAGTTTGTCGGGCGCACACAGAATTTAGCAAAAATCGGTTTTATTCCGCTCATCAGTTCACTCGAAATCGTTAAGCAGTTTCCCGAAAATTTTATCGAGAAAAAAGGCGAAAGATGGTTGGCGGATTTCTTTCAGATGCTGACGCAGAGAGAAATTCCGAAAAAAGGCGTAAAATCAAAGCCGAAACCGAAAACGAGACCAAAAAAAAGACGACTCTGAAAGTTTTGAAATTACGAATATTAAAGACGGCTTTTGCTGTTTACTAATTTCACCTGTCGTTTTACTATTGATTTGTAATCAGTTATGAGCAAATACCGCAAAATTGTCTGGAATGAAGGAATGCTTCTGACTCCGCATCACTTTCAGCAATGGGACAATTATCACGAAGAACTTTTAAATTCGCGCGTTCGTTCCGTGTTGCCCTTTGAATACGGCGTTTTGGATTTGCAGATAAACAACGAGGCGATCGCCAACGGAAATTTTCAGATCACGAATTGCTACGCCGTTTTGCCCGACGGTTTGATGGTCAATGTTCCCGATGCCGAAGCCGTTCCCGATCTGCGTCCGGTCGGCGATCATTTTCCGCCTGAAGCTGAAAAACTCGGTGTTCATCTGGCGATTCCGGCACGCAAAATGGGCGAAGCTAATTTTCAGGCAAACGGCGTAAAATCAGCGGGAAATTTGCGTTTTTTGCAGGAAGGCGCACTCGTCAAAGACGAAACCAGCGGCACGAACGAACAGCCTTTGGCACTTGCGAAAAGCAA
>DAITPE010000273.1:0-7686 GCA_036833775.1 Pyrinomonadaceae bacterium
GGGCGTAGATTTCAATAAAAAATCAGATTCCGAAGAATCACCGGCAGAAAAACTCGCACGATCTTTGGGACTTCAAAGCGGTGTGCGTTTAGGAGCTTTTTTTCTTTTTGAACGCAAGATCGGAAGTTCGATCAAAAAAGAATATAAAATTTTGGATGGTCGCGTCAGCGGAAAACGCGGCGAAATGCAAGAAACCAACCGAATTTTAAATGATTATGCCGCCAAAGGTTTTCGTCCGTTAGACCTTTGGTTTACAGGCTTCACGACCCAAAATCTGGTGATCGCCGAAAAAGACGAAGCGATCAAACCCGAAGGCGAATATTTGATGATCTATCAAACCCTCGGCTTAAATAAAAAACTAAACGAATTAGGACACGAAGGATTTGAGCCGATCTCGATCGGTTTCGTTTTCGCACTTTTACAAAGAACAAAAAAAGAGCCGACAAATAAAATTTATGATACGGTTCAAACTTGGAAAGAAATCGAAAAAAGGCTTCCGCAGTGGAAACAAAGCGGAATGAAATATATCGACACCGGAATTTCCGATTATTATACTAATTATGATCCGTTTGACGGCAAATGGCTTTTTGCGATTCCCGAAAAAAACAATTCCGAATACGGAAAAAACAAAGATTTCAAATTTGTAAGATACAATGCGATCGCCGAAGAATATTACAAAAAAAACGGATTTAAACCGACCGAAAAAAATCCGCTCACACCGCAGCAGCACCAAGAAATCAACAATATTTTCGGCAAAGAATTAAACCGCCTTGCGAAAGAAGGTTATCGTTTAGTCACTTTCGGCAATCCGAATTCGATTGTTGCAATGTTTGAAAAATAATCGTTTGTAAAAAAGTGCGGATAATTTTGATCTTTCGAGTTTATCCGCACTTTTTTGAAATTTACGCCGCAACCGTTGCAAATTGTCCGACTTCGTAAGTTCCCGCCGGAGTTCGGAAAGCGATGTTCAGACGATTCCAGGTGTTAATTGTCGTCACGGCAACCGTTAGATCGATCAATTCTTCTTCCGAAAATTGTTTGCTTGCTTCGTTGTAAACTTCATCTGAAACGTGTCCGTTGGTGACAAAAGTTACGGCTTCCGCCCACGTCAGTGCGGCGCGTTCTCTTTCCGTATAAAATTCGGTTTCGCGCCACGCGTCGAGCAAATAAAGACGCTGTTCGGTTTCGCCGGCGGCGCGTAAATCTTTTGTATGCATATCGATGCAGAACGCACAGCCGTTCAGTTGCGAAACTCGCAGGACGACTAAATGAAGCAGATTCTTTTCGATCTTGTCCGATTTTTCAGAATATCCGTTCAAACCGTGCAGCGCACGCATCAACATTTGATTTTTTTCCATTCCTTTAATTCTCTGTTCCATAAAATTTATAAATTCTCCCTAATTTTTATAATTTCGAGCCGATTTTTTCGGCTTTCATAAACAAAGACGTGCGAGATTCGGATTTGTGACAAGGAATAAAAAAATAACCGCAGATTTACGCAGATGAACGCGGATATGAATTTTCATACATATTTTCTATCGGCGTTTATCTGTATTTATCTGCGGTTATTTTTGTCTTTTTTCGATTGATTTTTCATAATTTGAAATATGATTTGTTATTGCTGTTCGGGTAAAAATTTTGATGAGTGCTGTCAGCCGTTTTTAGTTGGAACGGCGAAACCGCAGACGGCGGAAGAATTAATGCGTTCGCGTTTTTCGGCTTATGCGGTCGGTGCAATCGAATATCTTTTGCGTTCGACGCATCCTTCAACGCGGAAATTCCATAACGCGGAAGACCTCGAAAATTGGGCGAAATCGAATACTTGGGAAAAGCTCGAAATCGTTTCAAAATCGAACGGCGAAGCGAAAGATAAATTCGGAACGGTCGAATTCAAAGCATATTTCACGGATGCCGAAAACAAACCGCAGATTCACCACGAACACTCGAATTTCCGCAAAGAATTGGGCAAATGGTTTTTCGTTGACGGAAAGATTCTATAAAACAATTTCGGCAAACTTCCCTGCGGACGCGTTTCCGTCTGTATTGATTTCGCCTGTAAATTACTCTGATTATTGAAAATCCAACGACAACCGTCGATTAAAAATATTCGCCCTTTGCAAAGAATCAATCACATAATTCTTTAAAGTAATCGTGTTGAGGAAAAATATATTCGCGTGAATATATTTTCCATTCGGACGAATATTTTTTTCCTTCACGTGAATATTTTTTATATTCACACGATTATTTTTTATATTCACGCGATTATTTAAATTAGTCGTCCGATTATTTTTTTCCGTCGCACGATTATTTTTTATAATCGTACGATTATTTAAATTAGTCGCGCGACTATTTTTTCCGTCAACGCCATTATTTTTTTCCTTCACACGATTGGAAAACATATTCGCGTTAATATTTTGTTTATTAAACTGTCCTGAATATTTCGATTATTGATTCGTAATTTGTTTCAGCTTGTCGGGATTCATCACGCGGTAAATTGCCGAAATCTTTCCGTTTTCAAACTCGAAGGTCGTTGCCGAATAAATATTTCCCTCGATAAACGTCAAAACGCCAAGCTCGCCGTTGATCGTGTAGAGAATGTTTTTGAAAGATTCGCCGTATTTTTTGCCGAACATTCCGAGCGCATGAACGAGTTTTGCTTTATCCTTAATAATTTTCCGCGCCGCCGTAACTTTTCCGCCGCCGTCGGAAACACTCACAATTTCATCAGAAAACAGCTCGAAAAGCGTTTTTTCGTCGCCCGTCACCGAAGCCGCCACAAATTTTTTGATAAGTTTTTCGCGCATCTTTTCGTCGGCTTCAAAACGCGTTTTATCTGTTCTGACTCTTTCTCTTGCGCGATGAATCAACTGCCGCGAAGCCGTTTCGGTTTTGCCGACGATCCGCGCAATGTCCGCGTAACCGCAATCGAAAATGTCGTGCAGCAGAAACGCGGCGCGTTCGACGGGCGAAAGGCGTTCGAGCAAAAACATAAACGCCATCGAAAGATTCGAAGCAAGTTCCAATTCTTCGTGCGGCGAAAGTTTTTCGGAAACGACAAACGGTTCAGGCAGCCACGGACCGATATAAGTTTCGCGCGTTTTCGCCGCTTTCCGCAGTCGATCGATCGAAAGTCTGGTCGCGATCGTGACGAGCCAAGCTTCGGCGTTTTCGATTCTTTCCGCGTCAGTTTCGTGCCATTTGATATAAACTTCCTGCAAAATATCTTCGGATTCGGCGTGTGTGCCGAGCATCCGATACGCAATGCCGAAAAGCCTTGCGCGATGTTTTTTGTAAATTTCTACTTTTTCTTCTTCGCCCTTAAACATTTGTTCGCTCACAAAATCTCAGACGAACGAAATTGAAATTTGTGACAGAAAATATTATTTCAGATTCTTTTTCAAAAACGCGAGCGTCTTTTCCCAAGCATCTTTCGCGGCTTGCGGGTTGTAACGGTCGCCCGTGTCGTTGAAAAACGCGTGTCCCGCGCCGTCGTAAATCTTGTAATCAAAAGATTTTTTCAAATCCTTCAGTTTTTTCGCAACTTCCGGCACTTTCGATGTGATGCGTTCGTCGGTCGCGCCGTAATTTCCGTAAACAGGACAATGAACTTTCGCCAATTCTTCATCGGTCGGCGCGGTTCCGTAGAAAACGACGGCGGCTTTCAGGTCGTTCGGTTCGGTCGCAAGTTTGAACGAACGTGCGCCGCCCCAGCAAAAACCGATCGAAGCGAGCTTGCCTTTTTTGACGTTTTTATGCGAATTCAAAAACGCTAAACCCGCATTCAGATCGCCGATCACGTCTTTCATATCGAGTTTGCCGAAAGCTTCACGCGCTTTGTCGGGCGTTTCAAACGAAGCTGTTCCGCCGCTGCGCGAAAGCGCGTCAACTGCGAGCGCAACATAACCTGCGGCGGCAAAACGACGCGCCACGTCGCGTGTGTGTTCATTCAATCCGCGATTTTCGTGAATCACGATGATCGCCGGATATTTTCCTTTTTTCGCAGGTTTGCTCAAATAACCGGAAAGTTTCACGTCGCCGTTTTTGTATTCGACGGTTGACGAATCGACGTTCGCTTTTTTCGATTCCTTTTCCGAAACGACCGTTTGCGCGAGTCCTGTTTGTTCCAATAAAAGATGCGCCGCCGCATAAGTCCCCGTTAAACCAATGACACGCGTCAAAAATCCGCGCCGATCGATCTTTTCGGACTTGTATTCTTCGACAATATTCTCGATTTGTTTATTCATAATTTTTCCTTTTTCCTAAGTATGAGTTTTTGCAACGGATAATTCAACTTTTTGTTAAAATCAATATCGGAAACTTTTTATGAAAATATTATTTTCCTTGATTTTTGCCGTAACAATTTGGATTTTGTCCTTTAAATTTTTCTTCGGCAACTTTGAAAAGACTAGGAAAACGGCAGGAAATAATTTATTTTGGACAGTTTTCGATTCTGTTTTCAATTATTCCGCACACAAATTCGTTATTCGTTTATTGATATTTTTGACGGTTGGAATTCTAGCCGGAGCTTTGTTTTATTTAACTTTATAAATGATTATCTCGATCGAAATCGGCGGTCAAACCATCAAAATTGACGATTCAAAACCGTTGAATCTTGCGATTCCGCTAAAATTCAACGGCACACAGCCGAATGCTTACGACGTCGAACGCGCAAGTTCAAAACCGTGCGAAGCAGGCGAACTCGTCGGCGACACGCGGCGCGGCGGAAGCTGTAATTTCGAGCAAATCACGCTGATTCCGCATTGCAACGGCACGCACACCGAATGCGTCGGACACATCACGCACGAAAGAATTTTCGTCAACGATTGCTTGAAGGACGTTTTCGTTTTTGCTGAACTGATTTCGGTTTCGCCCGAAAAAGCGGGCGAAACAACTGACACTTACGCCATAAAATTAGACGAAACCGATTTATTAATCACAAAATCGGCAATCGAAACTGCCTTGCAAAGTCCAAAAACCAAAAACCAAAGACCAAAGTCTTTGATCGTCCGAACTTTGCCGAACGACTCTTCAAAACTTTCAAAAACTTATCTCGACGAAATTCCGCCGTTTTTTTCGACGGAAGCAATGGAATTTTTGAATGAACTCGGCATCGAGCATTTGCTCGTCGATCTGCCTTCGATCGATCGGATTTTCGATGAAGGAAAATTGAATAATCATCGCATTTTCTGGAATGTCGAAGCGGGAAAATTTGAATTGAACGCAAAAAGTTTTTCGCATAAAACCTTGACGGAATTGATCTATGTTTCAAACGAAATCGCGGACGGCGAATATTTATTGAATCTTCAAATCGCGCCTTTTGCCGCAGACGCAAGTCCGAGCAGACCGATTTTGTTTCACCTTCTGAATTAAATTTCGGTTATGATTGAGTTTATAAAAATTATGATACCGACCATTGCAGCACAAAACTTGAAAGAATCTTGGGCAAAACTTCGCGCGGAAAATCCGCATTTGCGAATTCGCGACGCGGCGGAAAAACTGAACGTCAGCGAAGCAGAATTATTAGCGACCGAAATCGGCGAAACGGTTGTTTTGCTTGAGCCGAAATGCGCGGAAATTTTGCAGGAACTCGAAAAATTAGGGCGAATTATGGCGTTGACACGCAACGAAGAGATCGTTCACGAACGCAAAGGCGAATATAAAAACGTCGAAATTATGAACGGTCACGGGCAGATGGCGTTGGCGGTCAATGAAGACATCGACGTACGGATTTTTCTCTCGAATTGGCATTTCGCGTTTGCCGTCACGAACGGAAAAATGCGGAGTTTGCAGTTTTTCGACGTGGACGGAATGGCGGTTCACAAAGTTTTTCTGACCGATCAAAGCAATTTGGACGAATACGAAAAGATCGTCGAAAAATATCGGCATCCGAATCAAAACGAAACGCTGAAATTTGAAGCAAAACCGGAAAAGACCGCCGAAAAACCAGATTCGGAAATCGATGTCGAAGGATTTCGCAAAGGTTGGGCTGAATTAAAAGATACGCACGATTTTTTCCCTTTGATGCGGAAATTCGGCGTGGCGCGTGAACAGGCTTTGCGCGTTGCCGACCGCGAAATGGCGACGCAGGTTGACGCGAAAAGCTTCCGTTTCATGTTGGAAGAAGCGTCAAAAGAAAAACTTCCGATTATGATTTTTGTCGGAAACTCTGGAATTATTCAGATTCATACGGGAGAAGTCGAAAATGTCCTCGACGCGCGCGGCTGGTTCAACGTGATGGACGAAAAATTTAATCTGCACATCGATCAAGACAAAATAAAATCGGCGTGGATCGTCAAAAAACCCACTTCGGACGGCGTTGTGACGAGTTTGGAATTGTTCAACCATCAAAGCGAAAACGTCGCGCTTTTCTTCGGCAAACGAAAACCCGGCATTCCTGAAATGCAGGAATGGCGAAATTTGGTTGCAAGAATTAAATAATAGAACGCGGATTGGGCGGGTTTAGCAGATTTGCAGGATAAATTTTATAAAAAATATCCGTGTAAATCTGCCAAATCCGCTCAATCCGCGTTCCAATTTGTCTTCTATTTCACCGCATCTTCGAGCGCGTCTTTCAGATTTTCAAACTTGAAATTAAACCCGTAATCCTTCAAACGCTTCGGTAAAACTTTCGTCGAATCGAGCAAAAGCGCGTCGCCCATTTCGCCAAAAACGAGTTTGACGGCAAATTCGGGAAGCGGCAAGATCGTCGGTCTGGAAATCACTTCGCCGAGCGTTTTGGTAAATTCTTCGTTTGTCACGGGATGCGGAGCGGTTGCGTTTATTGCGCCGCGAACCGATTCGTTTTCGAGCGCGAAATTAAATATTTCGATCTCGTCTTCCAGCGAAATCCAGCTCATCCATTGTTTTCCGCTGCCGACCACGCCGCCGACTCCGAATTTGAAAGGCGTGAGCATTTGCCCGAGTGCGCCGCCTTCTTTTGCCAAAACGATCCCGGTTCTGACCAAAACCGTGCGGATTCCCAAATCTTCGGCGCGTCTGGCTTCCGCTTCCCATTCGGCGCACGTTTTAGCGAGAAAAGTGTCGCCGACCGCGCTCGATTCGGTCAATTCTTCATCGTTGCGGTCGCCGTAAAAACCGATCGCGGATGCGGAAACGAAAACTTTCGGTTTGTGCGCAAGTTTTGAAAAAGCGTCAACTAAACTGCGCGTTCCGAAAACACGCGAATCGCGGATTTTTTTCTTTTTTTCTTCCGACCAACGTCCCGTGATCGTTTCTCCCGCGAGATGCACGACCGCGTCGAGCGTTTCGAGTTTTGCGAAATCTTCGTCGCGGAAACCTTTTTCGATGTTCCAGTAAATTTGGTTATCATTTTCGGGTTTGTGCCGCGTCGCCAAAAGAAGTTCGTGACCTTTTGCGAGAAACGATTTTTGCAGATTTTCGCCAAGCAATCCGCTTGCGCCGGTAATTAATATCTTCATAAGTTTATTTTTACAAAAATTCTGCGCAAATTAACAGTTAGGAAATAATTATCCACAGATGAACACGGATAAATTGAGAATCTGAATACATTTCAAGAGAATTTGCCCGCGAAATACGCGAAAAGACACGAATAAAAGAAACTATGTAAATCAAGTGTAGAAATAAAACTTTGCGAACTTTGCGCCTTTGCGTGAAAGACTCTGTTTTTAACTCAAAAACGTAGGATTCGATCATTGTTTTTGCACG
>DAITPE010000274.1:0-7681 GCA_036833775.1 Pyrinomonadaceae bacterium
ATGCGCACCAAGCCGCTTGCTTTATCAACTTGCGACAAAATGCCTGCGGAATTTAAGATTTGAATCTTTTCAATGTTGGAATTATTGATCTTGCCGCTGCCCAAATCAATATCGATCTTAGTTTCACCTTTTCGATAGGTGGCAAATTGCGCCTGACTCTCAATAACCGCGAAAAGACATAGCACGATTGTGCTTAAAATTAGAATAATTTTTCTCATATTCTCTCTTAAAATTATAAATATTCAGTTAAAGATTCTGTGGTGTTTTGAAAAAGAAAGCACGTTTACAAAGTCGCTGGACGAGTTTGCGAATGGTCGAACCGGTGCTTATGTCGTTCAAATCGGTTGCTTGGATTAATCGCGGCGGACTCATCGAACCTAACCCGCCTTGAGTGTCATTTGTAATGAAATCTAATATGGCTCGCATTTGATTAGAATTGGCAAGAACTTCAAATTTGACATCACCGTCAAGTTTAGAAAGCTGATCGTCGTCGAAACCAAGGACAGACCTTAATGAGTTTTCAACTATAATCGCCGCCTCGCTAATCATAATTCCTAAAACGATAGGGGTTGACATATCAATTATCTCCTTTATTAAAAGTATTCAAAATTAGGCAATAATACCTTTATACTCACAAGTGATAAAAAATTGTAAAAAATTACAGTAATTTCGTGAAAAAAAGCAATAAAGCTAAGTTTTTTTTAAACTGATAGAGTTTTTTATATGAATTCTTAATGAATTTGACGGATTTTTAAGAAAATAGTTTATCAGTTATAATTTTTTGAAAAGTATTCATTAAATCAATGCCAAAACGCACAGACATTCATAAAATTTTAATCATCGGTTCGGGGCCAATTGTTATCGGTCAGGCTTGCGAGTTTGACTATTCGGGAACGCAGGCTTGCCGCGCTTTGAAGCAGGAAGGTTTTGAGGTCGTCCTTGTCAATTCAAATCCGGCAACGATTATGACCGACCCCGAAATCGCGGACAAAACTTATATCGAACCTTTAACGGTCGAAACGGTGACGGCGATCATCGAAAAGGAAAAACCCGACGCGCTGCTGCCGACCGTCGGCGCACAGACGGCTTTGAATCTTTCGGTCGAGCTGTTCGAGAAGGGAATTTTGGACAAAAACGGCGTGAAATTGATCGGTGCAAACGTCGATTCGATCAAGGTCGGCGAAGACCGCGAATTGTTCAAGATTGCGATGGACGAAATTGGTATTCCGTCGGCAAAAGGCGGTTTCGCGCACACTTGGGAAGAAGCGAAAAAGATCGTTGAAACGACAGGTTATCCCGCGATCATTCGCCCTGCTTTTACGCTCGGCGGAACGGGCGGCGGCACTGCTTACAATCCCGAAGAATTCGAGGAAATCGTCGAACGCGGGCTTTCAGCTTCGCCGATTTCGCAGGTTTTGATCGAAGAATCTATCTTGGGCTGGAAGGAATACGAACTCGAAGTGATGCGCGATTTGAACGACAACGTCGTTATCATTTGTGCAATCGAAAACTTCGACCCGATGGGCGTTCACACGGGCGATTCGATCACGGTCGCGCCCGCGCAAACCTTGACCGACGTTGAATATCAAAAATTAAGAGATATGTCGATTGCGTGTATCCGCAAGGTCGGCGTGGAAACGGGCGGCTCGAATATTCAATTCGCCGTCAATCCCGAAAACGGCGATGTCCGCATTATCGAAATGAATCCGCGCGTGTCGCGTTCGTCGGCGTTGGCGAGTAAAGCGACTGGTTTTCCGATTGCGAAAATCGCCGCGAAACTCGCCGTCGGTTATACTCTGGACGAAATCCCGAACGATATTACCAAGAAAACGCCCGCATCGTTCGAGCCGACGATCGATTATGTCGTGACGAAGATTCCGAAATGGGCGTTCGAGAAATTTCCCGGTTCGGAAGACGTTCTCGGAACGCAGATGAAATCTGTCGGCGAAGTAATGGCGATCGGCAGAACATTTAAAGAAAGTTTATTTAAAGGCTTGCGTTCGCTCGAAGCCGTCAAGCCTTTGCGTTTGGAAGGAATTCCCGACCACGTTTTACAGCAAAAACTCGCGCGTCCGAATTCAAACAGATTTTCGTATTTAACTTACGCCTTGCGAAACGGTTATTCGATTGCCGAAATTCACCGTTTGACGAAGATCGATCCGTGGTTTTTGGAACAGTTGCAGGAAGTGATGCAATTGCAGGCGCGCATCGACGGACGCAATCTAAACGATGTGCCGAGCGAAGTTTTGCAGACGGCGAAAGAGTTTGCGCTTTCGGACAGACGCATTTCGTATCTCACGAATTCGACCGAAGAAGCGGTCAGAGAAAGAAGAAAGAACTTAAATATCAATCCGGTTTACAAACGAGTTGACACCTGCGGCGCGGAGTTCGAATCGAACACGCCGTATATGTATTCGACCTACGAAGAAGAAAACGAAGCCGCGCCGACCGAGCGCAGAAAGATTATGATCTTGGGTTCGGGACCGAACCGCATCGGGCAGGGAATCGAGTTCGATTACTGCTGTTGTCATGCTTCGTTTGCCCTGCGCGACGCGGATTTTGAAACGATTATGGTCAACTGCAATCCCGAAACCGTTTCGACCGATTACGACACTTCGGACAGACTTTATTTCGAGCCGCTCACGTTTGAAGACGTGATGAACATCGTCGAAACCGAAAATCCCGAAGGCGTGATCGTTCAGTTCGGCGGGCAAACTCCGCTGAATCTGGCGGACAGACTACACAACGCCGGAGTTCCGATCATCGGCACGTCGCCCGATTCGATCGACCTCGCGGAAGACCGCAAAAGATTCAGCGAACTTTTGAAAGAATTGAAAATTCCGCAACCCGAAAACGGAACGGCGATTTCGCCTGAAGAAGCAAAAGAATGCGCCGCGAAAATCGGTTATCCCGTCGTCGTTCGTCCGTCGTTTGTTTTGGGCGGTCGCGCGATGGCGATCGTTTATGACGAACAAACGCTCAACGATTATATGCGTTCGGCGGTCGATGCTTCGCCCGAAAAGCCGATTCTGATCGACAAGTTTTTGGAACGCGCCGTCGAGATCGACGTTGACGCGCTCGCCGACGAAACGGCGGTCGTCGTCTGCGGAATTCAGGAACACATCGAAGAAGCGGGAATTCATTCGGGCGATTCTTCAAGCGTTTTACCCGCACAGAAAATCGCCGCAGAACATCTCGAAACCATCAAACATTACACGCGCAATTTGGCGAAAGCCTTGAAAGTCGTCGGCTTGATGAATCTGCAACTTGCCATAAAAGACGACCGCGTTTACGTCATCGAAGTAAATCCGCGCGCGTCGCGAACAGTTCCGTTCGTGGCGAAAGCGACGGGCGTTCCACTCGCGAAAATTGCCAGTTTGATTATGGCGGGCGAGAAAAAATTGGAAGATTTCAATCTGCCCGACGTTTTGCCCGTTCCGAAAATCTTCGTCAAATCGCCCGTTTTCCCGTTCAAAAAATTCGCGGGCGTTGACCCGATTCTCGGACCCGAAATGCACTCGACGGGCGAAGTGATGGGCGTCGGCGAAACCTTCGGCGAAGCTTACGGCAAAGCGATGGAAGGAGCGTCTTTAACGCTTCCGATGCAAGGCAAAGCCTTTATTTCCGTCAACGATTCGGATAAAGGTCAAGCAGTGATTTTAGCCAGAAGATTAAACAAACTCGGCTTCGATCTCGTCGCCACCTACGGCACGACCAAGCGTTTACAGGAAGTCGGGCTTGAATGCGAAACCGTTTTCAAGGTCAACGAAGGTCGCCCGAACATCGCCGACTACATCAAACAAGGCGAAATCGCGCTCGTTATCAATACACCGCTCGGCAGAACGTCGCACTACGACGAACAAGCGATCCGTAAATCCGCGCTTCAATTCAACGTCCCGACCGTCACGACGATGACCGGAGCCGAAGCCTTGATCGAAGCCATTTCGACCAAGAAAAACGCCGAAAAGATCAGCGTCCAAAGTTTACAGGAGATTCACCGCAACAAATTCCTGACGGCTGAATAAGGTCGAAGATACCTTTTACCGTTAAAAACGAATCTTTCAATTTTGATTTCTGCCAAGTTGTTTCAGACAACTCGGCAGAAATTTTCTTTGCATTTTATCCGCCGCCGATACAACTAAAAACGAATCTCGGTGCATCCAGATTATCGAACAATTTCACTTGCGGCAGACGTGCAAAACATTACCTGAAATTATCCGCGCTTTTGTCCGTTTGCCTAAATTTTAAGGAGAAAAATCTATGAAAAATCTGAAAACACTAACCGCCCTTTTGATGCTTGCCCTGACCTTGACGTTTACGGTTGCGGCACAGAAAACCGATGATAAATTTAACAAAATACCGCTCGTTAAAACCGATTCTTCCGAATACAAAACGCTTGTCGAAAAGGCTAAACAAGGCGATTCTAGCGTCGATTACGTCAAAATGCGCGCCGCCTTTCTCGATTGGGTAAACGACGAATGCAACCAGACCGACGCGCCAGACCGCGATAAAATGGTGAAAGCATTTGAATCGAAAGACTGGGCAAAATCCGTCGAACTCGGCGAAAAGGTCTTGGATTACGAATTCGTCAATCGCGGTCTGCATCTCGCCGTCGCCAACAGTTACAAGGAACTGAAAAACGCCGAAAAAGAAAAATATCACAACGACATTGCCGACAAACTGCTCAAAGCCCTGCTCGCCTCGGGCGACGGAAAAACCCCGAAAACCGCCTACAAAGTCCATTCGATCCGCGAAGAATACATCATCATGAAAGAACTCGGCTACAAGGTAAATTCACAGTCGCTCATTTTCGACAAAGAATACGGCTCTTTCGATGTCCTCGCAGGAAAAGATGCCAACGAAAAATCAGGCGAATTCTATTTCGACATCAACAGCTTCTTCGGCGGCGGTCAATCAAAACCCTGCAAAGTAAATTGATCTGCTGAAATAAATCTAAAATTTTGAATTCACCTCGTTGTTTAACAACAAAACTCTGCGCCCTAAAAAGGGATTAGAGTTTTGTTGTGACCGATTGTCTGCGAAAGTCTTATAGCGATTCTTGAGTAGATGATATACAAAGGCAGAAACTAGGGCGGCAAGGGAGCGTGTTAAAGGTCGAGCAATTTGCACGCTCCATTTCCGCTCTAGTTTCCGCCTGTATCGCAATCACCTGTCAATTGCTCTAAAACAAACAGACGGCTTCAAGCTGTCTTTCCGCTGAAAGCGGCAAATAGCCGCGTCATTTATGGCGCGGTCGAGTTTGCAATAAATGAACAAAGGGCGTTTTAACGTCCTTTATATTAGGCTTAAGCAGTCATCGTTTCGGCAATGGCTAAAGCCTTTTATAAAGCACGTTAAAACGCGCTGAAAATTAATTCCAAATCTGACCGCGCCATAAATGACGCGGCTATTTGCGCCTTCGGCGAAAGTTTTGTGAGCAATGCTGATTTTTAGTTGAAAATTTCATTTTGCAAAATAAACGAAAGCGGCTGAGTTTTTTCAAAGCCGTCGATTTGATCTTCTGAAAAAATGATCGTATCTTTGATCGAATTTTACGATCACGATATGAACACTTCATTTGAAAGATGCGAACTTACCAAAGTCGAATGGCTCACGCCGCCCGAAATGGTCAAAAAACTCGGCGTATTCGACCTCGATCCGTGTAGTCCGATAAACGCGCCGTTCTATCACGCGAAGACGAATTATACGATCGAAGACGACGGGTTGATAAAACCTTGGTTTGGTCGTGTTTATATGAATCCGCCGTATGGAAAGTTTATGAATTTATGGCTTGAAAAGCTTAAAAAACACGGCAACGGAATTGCACTGATATTTGCCAGAACAGAAACGCGTGTGTTTTTTGAGAATGTTTGGGATTCGGCGGATGCACTTTTATTCGTAAAAGGGAGAATCCGTTTTTATCACGCGTCGGGAATTCAAGGCGGAACACCGGGCGCGCCCAGTGTTTTCGTAGCTTACGGGGAAAATAATGCAACTGCGTTAAAAAACAGCGGAATCGAAGGGAAATTTTTGACTTTGTTAAATTGATTTATAAAATCTCAAACGCTTCAAATTCGGCAACATTGAATTCGGCGTCGAATATCCAAGGGTTTTCTTGTAAAAGCTGCTTAAGCGCAACATCTTCCGATTCAGCGTTTTCGACGAATCCGATGACTTGAAGATTTTCAACGGGGTTTCCGTTCGGCGCAAGCGTTTCGCCTTCTTTGGTAATAAAAATGAATTTTTTCATCTGCTCACCTTTCGGTATTTTCCTCTCGAAACAAATTCGATAATATCCATATCGCGCAAAATCTGTAACTGCTGACGAATTTTGTCTTTCACGAAATTATTGTCGGGATGTTTGAACTTTAGAGAATCTTCAAATTTATAAACCTCATCGAGCGAAAATTCATTTGAATTTATTTGATCGACACATCTTAAAACGTCGAGCGTCCAGCCTTTCGCTTCGACGGATTTGTTTCTCAAAGCAATCGTTTTGTTCCACGTTTCGAGAACTTCGGTCTTATCGGCAACCTTAGAATCTTTAACCAAAAATATTCGCCCGATTTGAGGTATTTTAGTCAAATCGATATTGCATCCGATCCACCCTGCCCGCCTTGCCGTTTCTGCCAACGGCGGACGTTTTTCGATGATTTCGGATTGAAAAAACTGCTTCGGAATAATCAAGAAGTTATTTACGGACAAATCGATTTTATGATAGGTCAGAAAGAAAAAGTTCGGATTGTCGGTTGAGTTGATTCTTTCTATCATCGTTGCATAAGCACCGTCGGTGATTTTTCTTCCCAAACTTCCGTTTTTGCTTTTCAATTCAAATTCTTCAAAACAGTTCGCACAATAAAAATCTGCGACGGGACGATTGTTCGCGTAATTTTCAAGATTTTCTTTGCCGCAGTTCGGGCAATATGAATTTTCCTTCAACCAACTTTCAGTTAAAACTCTCGCAATTTGACTGTTGCTTTTATAGTTTGAAGCTAAATTTATATCGAATTTAAGTTGCATTTTTAGTAGGTAATAAAAGGTAATTTGTAGATTAATTGAAAAATTATTCAATGTCGAATACTTTCAAAGCACAAAAAATTGATGAACAGACAAAAAGGATTGGAACGGCGAAAAATCATCGTTTCCAATCCTTTTTGTTTTTCTGTTAAATTATCCGTTATCCGTTATCACTTTTCCGTTATTATCCGTTGCCCGTCGGCGGTGTTTCTTCTTCGGTCGTGTCGGCGGCGCGGAGTTTTGAGGCGATCTTCCATTGCTCGAGGATGTCGGGGTCTTCGGCGTATTTTATTTTGACGAGATTGTCGAGCTTTCTGCCGTAACGGTTGGCGGTGCGGAATTCGGCTTCGAGTGCGCCGACTGCGCCGCCACGGTCGGATTGGGCAGCATCGGTGTCTTCGATCACGGCGGCGATGATCCCGATCTGGTCGTTGAGTTGATCGCGGAAATCGGCGTTCAATCCGGCTTCGATCATTAGCGCGTTATGTTCTGCCGATTGGATGTAAAATTGCCGCGCTTTGGCGAGAATCGCTTCTTCCGAATTGTTGCCGTCGTCAACGCGGTAAAGCTCTTCGATGCCCGGAACTTCGTCCGAAACCGAACGCGCCGCTTTGCCCATCAGCCGCATCTGGCGGTCGAGTTTTTCAAATTCCAGTTCCTTGAC
>DAITPE010000275.1:0-7651 GCA_036833775.1 Pyrinomonadaceae bacterium
AGATAATTTTGATCGTTCGTATAAATTAAAATTCCTGCGCCTTGATAACCCATTTTCGGATCGAATTTTACTTTCGTTTCGATCTCGAAATCGCCCGTGATCGCTTTCATCAAATGCGGAGAAGTATAATTTGAACCGAAAAAATCCTTTCCGTTCGATAATTTCAAACTCAAAACGCCGTTTTTCGTGTCGTAAACGGTCGGCGATTCTTTATCTAAATCGATCCACGTCCAACCCGGCGGCGGAAAAGCGTTCGGCTCGAAATTGACTTCGATCGGCTGCGTAATTTTTTCCGGCAGCAACGGCGCAGTTGGCGTTTTTGCCGCGTTAGCATTGACGCTGACCGGCGTCGGAGTTTGGATATTCGTATTGACGGTCGTGTTCGTGTTTACATTCACGCCCATTTTGCATCCGAGAAAAACCGCCGACAAAAACATCAAGGGCAAATATTTTTTCATAGTTTTCTTATCCTCAAATATTATTTTTCAAATCGCGCTTCGATCAAATATCCGTTTTTGACGCCAAATTTTCGCGTCAAAAACGGATAAGTTTCATGTTCCGTTTCAAAATCTTCGGCTTCGAGCAAAATTTCGGCTTCTTTGATTGCCGTGATCGAACCTTCAATTTCCATAAAATCACCGAATGAAAGCTCGTCTAAAACGATTTCAACCGAACGAAAATGCCAAGTTTTACGCCGTTTTTCGTAAACCATCGAACGATGAAAACCCAAACTTTCAAAAATCTTCACCGTTTCGTCAAAGTCTGCAGTTTCGGTTTCGTATTCGTGATGTTGTTTGATGTCCAAATCGTTTTGAACACGTTCTTTAAAGGTCAAAATTGTACGTTCGCCGATTCTCCGCAGACGCAAAACAGCTTGTTTTTCCGACAAAACGCCGCCGTAAAACAATAGATTTTCTTCAAACTCTTCGCCTTTATATTCCGCACCGATGTCCGCGAGATTTTCCAAAACAATTTCACGTTGTTCGTGCGTCAAACGATATTTTTTCTCCGTTTCAATCACCATTTTCGTATTTTTCTTTATGTTCCTTCATCAATTGTTGATAAACTTCGTCGTTTTTGGCGAGATAATATTTTTCGCTGAAAATTCGTGCGCTTTCAGCTTTTTCCGCGTCGAAACCTTTCGGAAGTTCTTTGCGTCCGTGTGCACCCGAAACGCCTTTTTTATCCTTCGGAACTTCGCCGTCGTATTTTTTGCCCGACGGATGATTTGCATAACGCCGCGCCCGCGTAATACCCATCTGCAAAAACTTTCGCGCCATATCCATCCCGACAAAATCGCTCTGTTTTTTATATTCAAGAAACATTTCGTAAATCTTTTCTGAAGATTCACGCGCAATCTCAGGCGTTTTAAATCGCCAATGTTTCACGATTTCACTTTTATACGGTTCAACCGTCAAAACTCCTTGTTCGCCCTTGCCGATGCGATAGAGTTCGGGATTTTTGCGAAGATCGAGATTTTTGTAATCGAGCGAATAATCGAATTTAGAAGCCATAAATTGATTTTAACGCAAAGGCGCAAAGACGCTTAAGACGCAAAGTTATTTGAGAAAGATTTGGGGTTGAAGGCAAGAATGAATTTAACTTTAACTTCAATAATCTAAAATGCCTCAATTAAATCTTTGCGCCTTCGCTTCTCCGCGTCTTTGCGTTAAAACTTCAAACCTGCCTGATCCATTTCCAAACTTCGGGAATCGTCGCGCGTTTACCGTACATAAGCATTCCGACGCGGTAAACTCTTGAAGCGAGCCACACTAATCCGGCGATTGCAACTGCATTGATTGAAATTGACAGAACGATTTCCCACCATTGCGGCATCGTTGACATAATTCTCACGGGCATCGTGATCGGTGCGAAAAATGGTGCGATCGAAACCCAAAAAGACAAGGATGAATTCGGATCGCGGATGACCGCAAAGCTGAAATAAAACCCGATCAGAAGAACCATAATCGGCGGAAATGAAAATTGTCCGCCTTCCTGAACCGTCGTCACCATCGAACCGATCAGCGCAAATATCGAAGCATATAGGAAAAAGCCGAGCAAAAAATAAATGATAAAAAGAAAGATCATCAACGGCGTGATGTTCGGAATCGGTATATCGACACCTGCCGAAAGCCACATCGGCAAAATGAGTAAAACGACGATCATCACCGACAAAATCCAGATTCCGAGTTGCGTCAAACCTGCTAAACCAACGCCGACGAGCTTGCCCATCATCAATTCAAACGGTCGCGCCGACGAAAACAAAATCTCGGCGATGCGTGTTTCTTTTTCTTCAACGACTGCCCCCAAGATCGCCTGCCCGTAAATCGCCAGCGTGATGTAGATCATCAAACCGATGATAAATGAAGCGACAAAAATGCTGTCCGAATTTTTTTCGCCTGTTTCGTCGATATTTTTCGTGTCGAGATTGACGTTCTTGCTGAATTCTTTCAACTTCGCTTCGCTGATATTCGCATCTGACAAACGCTGTGAGCGAACGGCTTCGTTTAATGCATCCTTCAAACCTTCGTTCGTCACGAAATCTCCGGCTTTACGCGAACGAAACAGAAATTGTGCGTCTGCCGCGTCATAATTTTGCGGAATTATCAGATAAGCGTCGAGTTTCTTCTCGTTGATCTGCGCGTTCAGTTCGCGCTGAATCTGTTCGGGAGATTTTTCAGCCGCGTCGTAATCGACAAAAATAAAACTCTCGCCTGCTTGTTTTGCTTGTTGTTTAATCTGATCTTGCTGTGAAACATTGATATTTTTCAAAGCTTCTTCGGCGGCTTTTTGTGCTTTTTCCCGCTGTTTTTCTTCAGAAAGATTTTCCTTTACACGCGGCGCAACCTTTCCCGTTTGATCGATCAAAGCAATTTTGGTCGGTTCGCCTTTGACCGAAAAAATTATCATTGGAACGACGGCAAAACCGCCCGCGAGCAAAGGTAAAAGCAAAGTGCCGATCAAAAACGTCCATTTCAGAACGATCTTTTTATATTCGTGTTTGACGATTGCCAGAAATTTTCTCATTTTTGTTTAGCCTTTTACTTTTTCGATAAAAATGTCGTTCAAACTCGGTTCGATCTCTTCAAATTTTGAAACGATCGCGCCTTCTGCGAGAAGTCTTTTCAAGAACGCCTGCGAATCGATCATTTCGGTCAGTTGAATTTCGACCGAATCGGCATTTTCGTTTAATTTGGCAACCAAGTTTGAATCGCGTAGAACATTTTCGCCGCCTTGAACGCGCAAGGAAAGCATATTTTTGCGAAAACTCGCTTTCACTTCGCGCAAACTTCCGCCGACGACTTTGTGCGATTTATTTATCAAAAGAATGTCATCGCACAATCTTTCCGCCGTTTCCATTAAATGCGTCGAAAAGATGATCGTTTTGCGTTTTGCTTTGAGTTCGGCGACGACTTCGATCAGAAATTCGACGTTGACGGGATCGAGTCCCGAAAAAGGTTCATCGAGAATCAGTAGATCGGGATCGTGCAAAACCGCCGTGATAAATTGGATTTTCTGCGACATTCCTTTGGAAAGATCGGTCGTTTTTTTCTTTTTCCAATCGGCAAGCTTCATCCGTTCAAGCCAAAAATCGATGCGTTCTTCGGCATCTTTATACGAAACGTTTTTGAGCGCGGCAAAGTAATGAAGTTGATCCGAAATCTTCATTTTTTTGTAAAGCCCGCGTTCTTCGGGCAAATATCCGATGCGGTTTTGCAGTTCGGACGTTACTTTTTCACCGAAAAGCTCGACCTTTCCTTCGTCGGGAATCGTGATGCCGACGATCATTCTGATGGTTGTCGTTTTTCCCGCGCCGTTTGGTCCCAAGAAACCGAAAACGCGTCCGGCTTTGACATCGAAACTCAAATCTTCGACCGCCGTAAAATCGCCGAAACGCTTTGTGACATTTTCAACTTTTAATGTCGTATTATTTTCACTCATTTGTTAGTTTTACTATAAACGATTGCTTTTCGATTTGGAAAAGCTGTTATATTTTATCAATTACGGCGTTTCTGATTTTTCGTTTCAATTATTGTTATTTCGTTTTTTATGGAAATTCTCGTTTACCGCAAAGGCGCAAAAACCATCGAAGAAGGCTTTCAGCAAAGCGATCTGCCCGAACTTATTGCCGATAAAAACAACATCGTTTGGGTCGATTTTCTCGGCGAAACGCCCGAACAAGTCGAACAGGCGAAAGACGTTTTGCTTTACACCTTCAAATTTCATCATTTGACGGTCGAAGATTGTCTGGAAACACGCAACCAGCCGAAGATCGAAGCCTTTCCCGATTATATTTACTTCATTCTTCACGGCGTGAAGAATGAAACGAATTCGGCAAACTTCGTGACGAAAGAACTCGACGCTTATCTCGGCGACAATTACGTCGTGACGTTTCACACTGAACGCTTTCGCACGATCAAAAAGGTCAAACAACAGATTCGCTCAACGCCTTTTGCGTGTCAGCGCGGCGCGGCTTATCTTCTTCATCAAATCTTGGATTTGCTCGTCGATTATTATATGCCCGTCGTCGATGATTTCGACGAAGCAATCAACGATCTCGAAGACCGCGTTTTTCAGATGAAGAAAGGCAACAACGATATTCTCGAAGAAATTATGGATTTGCGCCGTGCGGTTGCGCGTTTAAAAAGAATTTCGGCGCGGCAATTGGATGTTCTTTATCGCATTTCACACGGCGAATTTCCGCAGATTCCCGAAAACGTTCTGCCGTTTTTCCGCGACGTTCACGATCATCTTCTGCGGATTTCCGATCTTTCCGAAAACTACCGCGATCTCGTTGCAGGTCTTTTCGACATTCATTTTTCCGTCGTTGCCAACCGCACGAACGACGTGATGAAGGTGATGACGATCTTTTCGTCCGTGATGCTGCCTTTATCGTTGATCGCCGGAATTTACGGGATGAATACGAAGCTTTTCAATGACGAAGGTAATCCGCATAATTTCTGGTATATCATCGGTTCGATGGTCGCTATCACGCTCGTTCTGACCTTTTATTTCTGGCGCAAAGGCTGGATATTTGAACGAATCGAAAAGCCGAGCCAAATCTTTCTTCCGAACAAAGAAGATTAGTTTGTTATCCGAAGAGTTTTGTTTAATCCCTGAAGAGTTTAGTTAAAAGCCGCAAAGATTTTCTTCAATGCCTGAAGACTTTTGTTTAATGTCGGAAGGATTTTGTTTGAACTCCGAAGAGTTTTGTTCAATGTCTGAAGACCGGAGATTAATCTCTGAAGAGTTTCCTTTAATCCCTGAAGAGTTTTGTTTGATGTCTGAAGACTTTTCTTTAATCTCTGAAGAGTTGGCTTCAATGTCGGAAGAGTTTTCTTTAATCTCCGAAGAATTTTGTTTGATGTCGGAAGAGTTTTGTTATTTGTCGGAAAGGTTTTCTTTCTTCAAAATCAATGTTTACTTGATGCTCAGCGAAATTGCATAGATCAAACTCAAGCAAGCACCGCCGTAAACTCCGGCGAGAATGTCGTCGGCGCAAACACCGATTCCGGCGGGAAGATTTTGCAGCGAATCGATCGGATATGGCTTCCAAATATCGAACAGGCGAAACAGCAAAAAGCCCGTGAGCACGAGCCACCACGTCGTTGCAAACGGGATGAAAAGAAAAACGATGAGCTGACCGATGACTTCATCGACGACGGCTTGCGACGGATCGGTGTTTCCGAAAAGTTCGGTCGAACGTCCTGCCGCCCACACGCCGAGCAGACAAAAAAGCAGAAAGACAATTAAATTTACCGCGTGAACCCAAGCCGTTATCTGTTCATTCGACGCACCGCCTGCTCCGAAATTTAATGAAGCGAAATTCTCCAGCCAACCGAAAAGCAGATAAATTGCCACACCGACCATCGAACCCCAAGTTCCGGGCGCGAGCGGCAAATATCCGACACCGCACGTCGTCACGGCAAGCGAGAAATAATCGAGAAAATTTTCGGGCTTTCGCTTTTCTATCTCGGATTTCATTTAGAATTCGATTCCCTGCTGCGCGTAGATTCCCGCGTAAAACGGATGTTTGATTTCGGTCATTTCCGTCACGAGATCGGCGGCTTCGATGAGTTCGGGCGGCGCGTTTCTGCCCGTCATAATGATGTGCAGATGCGGCTGTTTTTCACGGACGGCTTTAATTTCGTCCAAAACCTTTTGCAGATCGAGAAATTTGTAATCGAGCACGTAAACGAGTTCGTCGAAAACCAGCAGATCGTATTCTTCCGAACGCATTTTTTCGACGCACAAAGCCCAAGTTTCTTCGCTCGTTTTAATATCCTGCGCTTTGTCCTGCGTGTCCCACGTAAAACCGTCGCCCATCGTGTGAACTTCGACGCCGAGCTTTTCGAGCGATTCGTGTTCGCCGTAGCGGTCGGTTTTCGACTTCATAAACTGGATCAAACAACAATTCATTTCACGTCCGGCGGCGCGCACCAATACGCCGAGCGCGGCGGTCGTTTTGCCTTTGCCGTTTCCGGTATTGACCATCAATAAACCTTTCGTGTTTTCCTTATAATCTTCCCTGCGCCATTTGTAGCGTTTTTCTTTTGTTTCAGACATTTTAAATTTTGTTTATTTTCGCTCGTTTAAAGAAAAAAGGCGGAAAGCGACCGCCTGTTTTCGATTGTTTTAGAACTTTCCAGATACATTTTAAGCCGTGATAACTTCCAAATCTTCGATCTTTTTCGTGTATTCTTCCTGCGTTTTTTCGACGGCTTTTTTCAATTCTGCCAAGATTTCGCGTTCCTTTTCGTTCCAATCGCCTTCGACACGGCAGCCGGCAGCGTTCTTGTGTCCGCCGCCGCCGAACGCTTCGGCAACCCGCGCAACATTTATATCGCCTTTCGAGCGCAAGCTGACGCGGTATTGATTTTCGCCGACTTCACGCATATAAATTACGGCAAGAATCTCTTTTGCCGCGAGCGGAAGATTAACGAAACCGTTGTTGTCGCCGTCAACCGCTTTTGCGGTTTCGCGCATTTCCAGCGTTTGACGCATCCACGCCAGCGTTCCGGTTTCGTCGCGTTTGACCGTATCCAAAACTTGCCGCATCAGTTCGATGCGCGACCAAGGATAACTATTGTAAACGGCTTCGGAAATCTGCGCGGGCTTGACTCCGGCTTTGACCAATTCGGACGCGACCTTCAAAGTTCGGTCGGTCGTGTTCGGAAAGTGAAACGAACCCGTATCGGTGACGATCGCCAGATAAATGCATTCGGCAATCTCTTTCGTAATTCTGCCGCCGATCGCTTTACAAAGATTGTAGATCATTTCACCGACTGCCGAAGCCGTCGAATCGATCCAATTGATCGAACCGAAATGCTCGCTCGTCGCATGATGATCGATGTTGACGGTAAACTGTTGTTCGAGATTTTTGATCTGCGGACGGTCAACGTCGGAACATTCGATCACGAACACGGCATCGTAATCGGCATCGATTTCGGAAACCTTGCGAATCTCGTCCGCGCCCGGCAAGCTTCTGTATGCCACGGGAATTTCGTCGCAAGTGATGACCTCGGCGTGTTTTCCCAACGAACGCAAAAGCCAGCATAAACCGAGCGATGAACCAACACCGTCGCCGTCAGGTCGGGCGTGGGTGGTGATTCCGAAATTATCTTTCTTTTCAATTAACTCTACTACTTGA